>JAPSJU010000375.1 GCA_031178025.1 Agromyces sp.
CACCCCCGGCGACGCCCGCGAAGAAGCCCCGCGCGCCGCGCGCCACCACGGCGTCCGCGGCGGCACCGGCCGGGTCGGCCGCCGCCGCACCGGAGCCGGGTGCCGACGCGCCGTCGCCGTCCGCCGAGCCGAAGACGGCGGCATCGAAGCGCACGTCCGCGTCCCGCGCCGCGTCCTCGAAGGCCACCGCCGCACGAGGCGAGGCCGCCAAGTCGTCTCGGCAGGCGCGCACGTCCGCGGTGAGCACGCCGGCCGCGCGGAGTCGCGCCGCGGCCGCCGCGACGAGCCAACGCCAGACCCAGCGCGTGGCCGCGTCGCTCGCCACTGAGACGACCACCGCGGAGCGCACCGGGCGCCGGGCGCCGACGGCCGAACGCGACGTCGACGAGACGACTCGCGAGCGCCCGCTCGAGCGAGGCACCCTCGACGCAGCGCGTCGGGAGGCCGCGAGCGTCGCCGCCGCCGATGTCGCCGACGACACGATCGCTCCGAGGACGGTCGAGTCGCCCCCCGCCACGGCTCCCATCGAGACCGCTGCGGTCGACGAGGCCGAGGTCGTCGTGGACGCGGTCGATCCCGCTCCGGTGGCCGAGGCGGCTGCCGAGGTCGAGGTCGTTCCGGCGGTCGAGGCGGCTCCGGTGGTCGAGCCTGCTCCGGTGGTCGAGACGGCTCCGGATGTCGAGCCCACGGTGGTCGAGGACGACTCCGCGGCCGACACGGACGTGCCGTCCTCCGTCGAGGTCGCGGCATCCGGCGCCGCAACGGTCGACCAGGCCGTCGTCGTGATCCCTCCCAAGCGCACACCGGCAGCGCGGAAGAAGCGCACGCTGCGGGTGGCTCGCCCCGCTCCCGCCGCCGACGCCTCGCGCGTGCTCGTGATCGAGGGCCTGGAGAAGCGGTTCGGCGCGAAGACCGCCGTCGACGGCATCTCGCTCGAGGTTCGAGCGGGCTCGTTCTTCGGCATCGTCGGGCCCAACGGCGCCGGCAAGACGACGACGCTCTCCATGATCACCGGGCTGCTCCGACCCGACGCCGGACGAGTCCGCATCCACGACATCGACGCGTGGCGCGACCCGATCGCCGCCAAGCGGGCGACCGGCGTGCTGCCCGATCGGCTGCGGCTCTTCGACCGGCTCACCGGTGCCCAGCTGTTGTCGTACTCGGGCACGCTGCGCGGCCTCGACCATGCCACCGTCCGTGAGCGCAGCGCCGATCTCATCGCGGCGTTCGGACTGGAGGACGCGGTCGACCGACTCGTCGCCGATTACTCCGCCGGCATGACGAAGAAGATCGCGCTCGCGTGCGCGATGATCCACGCGCCGCGTCTGCTCGTGCTCGACGAGCCGTTCGAATCGGTCGACCCGGTCTCGGCTGCGAACCTCACCGACATCCTCGAGCGCTACGTCGCCGGAGGCGGCACCGTCGTGCTCTCGAGCCACAGCATGGACCTCATCGAGCGCGTCTGCGACTCGGCGGCCATCGTCATCGGCGGTCGGGTGCTCGCTCAGGGCTCGCTCGACGAAGTACGCGCCGGCCAGAGCCTCGAAGACCGCTTCGTGGAACTCGCCGGCGGACGCAAGGCAGCGGAAGGCATGGAATGGTTGCACAGTTTCTCCGACTGAAACTGCGCCTGCTCGGCAACATCTTCCGGCGAAGCCCGTGGCATGTCGTCGGCATCGCCCTCGGACTCCTGTACGGGCTCGGCGCGGCCGTGGCACTGTTCGCCGCGCTCGTCGGTCTGCGGTTCGTCGATGATGTCGAGCTCCTCCGCGACGTGTTCGTCGTCATCGGCGCCGCGACCGTCGTCGGATTCGTCATCGTGCCGCTCGTCTTCGGCGTCGACGACACGATGGACCCCCGTCGCTTCGCACTCTTCGGCGTGCCGAATCGCACGCTCGCCGTCGGGCTCGCGTCAGCGGCCATGATCGGCATCCCCGCACTCGTGCTCGCCATCGTGCTCGCAGGAACGGTCGTGACATGGTCCCGCGGTGCGGGGGAGTCCCTGCTCGCGCTGCTGGCCGCGGCGATCGCGTTCGTCACCTGCATCCTCATGGCTCGCGTGGCCACGTCGCTCGCCTCCCTCCTCCTCGCGACGCGGCGGGCCCGCGAAGTGACCGGGGTGATCGGCATCCTGCTCGTGGTGCTGCTCGCTCCGCTCCTCGTCGTGCTCGTCGGCCTCGACTGGGCGAACTCCGGGCG
>JAPSJU010000376.1 GCA_031178025.1 Agromyces sp.
TTGCTCCGTCCGGCGGGCGGGCGCCGTCTCCTCGGCGCCGGGACGCGGATCATGCGCCCAGTCGGGGCCGACCCTTGCCCCCCGTTCACGGGGAGTGGAAGGATCGCGCTCATTGACCGTCAACGGATTGGACGAACATGCCACGACTGAGAACGATCGCCGCGACATCCACCCTCGCACTGGCCCTGACGGCGTTCGCCGCCGCTCCGGCCGGTGCGATCTCTTCGAGCGAGAGCGAGGTGACGGGCGAGCAGCAGTACGTCGTGCTCTTCGCCGAGGGCGCCTCAGCCGCCGAGGCGCGCGCTGCCGTGGCAGCGGCGGGCGGCACCATCGTCTCCGAGAACACCGCCGTCGGCGTCGCCACGGTGGTGACCACGGAGGCCGACTTCGCCGCGGACGCCGCCGCGCAGCCCGTCATCGAGGGAACGGCCCTCAACCGCGTCGTCGCCGACGTCCCGGAAGCGGCGAAGGGCGCCCGCGCGGTCGAGAAGTTCGACGGAGCGAAGGCCGACATCCGCTCGAACGAGGCTGCCGGGTCGTCGGCGGGTGCCCCGCCCGCAACCCGTCCCTCGAACGGACGGCCGCTGGCCGAGCCGCTCGCCGACCTCCAGTGGGACATGCAGGCGATCGGCGCGACCGTCGACGGTTCCTACCGGCACGACAAGACCAAGGGCGTGCTCGTCGGCATCCTCGACACCGGTGTCGACGGGTCCCACCCCGACATCGCTCCGAACTTCGACGCTGAACTCAGCCGCAACTTCACGGTGGACATCGAGGTCGATGCGAACGGCGACCCGATCGACGGCGCCTGCGCCGACGAACCCGACCAGTCGTGCGAGGATGCGGCAGACGTCGACGAGAACGGGCACGGCACGCACGTGGCGTCCACGATCGGCTCGCCGATCAACGGCATCGGCATCGCGGGCGTCGCTCCCGACGTGACGCTCGTGAACCTCCGGGCCGGACAGGACTCGGGCTACTTCTTCCTGCAGGCCTCGGTCGATGCGCTCACCTACGCGGGCGACACCGGCATCGACGTCGTGAACATGAGTTACTACGTCGACCCGTGGCTGTTCAACTGCACCTCGCACCCGGCCGACTCGCCGGAGGACCAGGCCGAGCAGCAGACGATCATCACGGCGATGCAGCGTGCCCTCGACTACGCGCGAGGCAACGGCGTGACGCTCGTCGCTGCGGCCGGCAACCAGGCGGCCGACTACACCAAGGCGTACGTCGACTCCTCGAGCCCCGACTTCGCGAGCGTGCCCGGCGAGGTCGCGTACACCCGCGACCTGCTCGACCCCGCCTCGTGCGTCTCGATGCCGGGTGAGGCCGAGGGCGTCATCGCCGTCAGCAGCACCGGCCAGAGCGAGCGGAAGGCGTACTACTCGTCGTACGGCGACGGCTACGTGGATGTCGCGGCTCCCGGCGGCGACGTCTACGACAACGCCGAGGGCACGCGACAGTACCCCGGCGGCATCCTCGCGGCCTACCCGGCCGCGCTCGCCGAGGCGGAGGGCGCCATCGACGAGAACGGCGACGTCGTCGTGCCGTGGGCGGTGAAGAGCTGCGACCCTTCGGGCGAGACCTGCGCCTACTACCAGTACCTGCAGGGCACGTCGATGGCCGCCCCGCACGCCGCCGGCGTCGCGGCGCTCATCGTGGGTGCGTACGGCACGAAGGACAAGGTGCACGGCGGCACGACGCTGTCGCCCGCGGTGACGGAGTCGGTGCTCCGCTCCACGGCGGTCGACACCGCGTGCCCCGTGCCCGCCGAGTTCACGTACGTGCGGCACCTGCCGAGCGGCGCCACCTCGACGACGACGCACACGTGCGAAGGGGGGCCGACGGACAACGGCTTCTACGGTGACGGCATCGTGAACGCGCTCGCCGCCATCGGCCGCTGACGCGACCACGCACCGATCACCGGCAGGGCCGGTCTCCTCGGAGGCCGGCCCTGTCGGCGTGCAGTGGATGCGCGAAACCGCGGCCGCGCCTCGACCGCCGGGTCGGTCGCCGGCTTGTCGGACCCGGTCAGCCGACCGGAGCCCCCTCGGTGAGCGCTGCGGCCGCCTGGCGCAGGAGGCCGACGTGGCGAGCGGCCGTGGAGATGCGCGAGACCGATGTCGCGAGCGCGAGCGCACCGACGAGGGCGCCGTCCGACGATCGCACCGCGACCGCGAGGCACGCCCGATCC
>JAPSJU010000377.1 GCA_031178025.1 Agromyces sp.
ACGCTCACCGGGCTCGACGGCGACGGCTTCGGCGCCCCGCTCGAGGCGGCGGATGTCGCGGTGTCGAACGGCGCCGACGTGACGGTCACGCCCGATGGACGCGACGGGTTCCTCATCACCCCGACCGTCGAGAGCGGGTCCGCGACGGTCACCTTCACCGCCGACGGCCGCAGCGTCGATGTCGCGGTGACGATCGGGTACCGCAGCATCTCGGTCGCCGACTTCGCCGACGGAGCAGCGTGGCGTCCGGCATCCGATCGCGCCACCGGCACCCTCACGACGACCACCGGACCGAACGGCGTGCCCGCGCTCGCGCTCGACTACGACTTCACGCGCAGCACCGGCACCCGCGGCTACTACGCCGTCGCTCCCGAGATGTCGACGCCCGGCAGCCTCGGCCGGCAGCTCGAGGGGCAGCCGCAGGCGCTCACGCTGTGGATCAACGGCGACGGCAGCGGCGTGTGGCCGCGCATCCAGATGAAGAACGGGGCGGGCACGACGATCAACCTCGACGGGCCGACCGTGACCTGGACCGGATGGCGGCAGGTGCGCTTCACCGTGCCGGCGGGCACGCCGTATCCGCTGCACCTCCAGCGCATCCGGATGCTCGAGACCCGCTCGGCCGTGAGCTACCGCGGGCACGTCGAGATCGCGGGGCTCGAGGCGATCGTCGCACCGGATGTCGCACAGCCGGCGACGCCCGTGGTGCACGACCCGGTCATCATCACGAACGGCACCGTCGAGAAGCGCACGCAGCGCATCGCGGTCATGAGCGACGCGCAGTTCGTCGCCCGCAGCCCCGAGAGCGGCGCGGTCGAGGGCGCGCGGCGCACGCTGCGCGAGATCCTCGCCGCCGAGCCCGACCACCTCGTCATCAACGGCGACTTCGTCGACGAGGCGAGCCCCGCCGACATCGCGTTCGCGAAGCAGATCCTCGACGAGGAGATCGGCGACCGGCTCCCGTACGTCTACGTGCCCGGCAACCACGAGGTGATGGGCGGACCGATCTCGAACTTCGAGGCGGTCTTCGGCGAGACGACGCGCGCGATCACCGTCGGGAAGACGAAGCTCATCACGTTGAACTCGGCGGCGGGGTCGTTCCGCGCCTCCGACCCCGAGCAGCTCGCCTTCCTCGAGCGGGAGCTGGCGGATGCCGCGGCCGATCCGAAGATCACGGGCGTGCTGGTGTTCGCGCACCACCCGTCCGACGACCCGCAGCCCGCGAAGGCGAGCCAGTTGAGCGATCGCTTCGAGGCGGCGGCGTTCACGCAGGCGCTCGCCGAGTTCCGGGCGGATGCCGGCAAGTCGATCGCCGTGGTGAACGCCCACGTCGGCGCCTTCCACGCGAGCTCGGCGGAGGGCGTCTCGCAGCTGATCAACGGGAACTCGGGCAAGGGCCCGTCGGCCACGCCCGAGACGGGCGGCTTCACCGGCTGGATGATGCTCGGCGTCGACACCTCGGCGGGAGTCGTGGGTGCGGGCAAGGGTCCGCGCACCGTCGACGACCGGATCCGCTGGATGCAGGCCGAGGTCATGGCCCGCGTCGACGCACTGGAGCTCGAGGCGCCCACGGTGCTCACGGTCGGCGAGACCGTTCCCGTCGCCGCGACGGTCACGCAGGACGGCGGACGCAGGGTTCCCGTCGCGTGGCCGATGAGCGCGAGCTGGCACGGCGACCGGCTCGCGGTCGACGACGGCACCCGGCCCGAGCTCGAGCGTGCGCTCGCGGTGTCGGGCGTGCTGCGCCTGAACACCCGCACGGGTGAGCTCACCGCCGTGGCGCCCGGCAGCGCGACCGTCGCGGTCACGGTCAACGGCGTGACGGCCCATGTCGAGGTGCAGGTCGTGGGGGAGCCCGGCGGCCGCTGACGGCCCGAGCGCGGGTGCCCGGCCTCGAGCAGAGGCCGGGCACCCTCCGCGCGAACCTCAGGCCACGTGCTCGAGGGAGTCGAGGCGCACCCGGCTGACCGCCTCGGGCGCGGCGGTGAAGCGGCCCGTCGCTCCGTCGGCGGTCGCGTACTGCACGCGGATGCCGCGGCCGATGCGCGAGATCTTCGTGATCTCGTACGCCCGGCCCGACGTGTTCACGAGCGTGTCGCCGACCTTCAGCTGCCGGGTCTGCCGCAGTACTGTGCCCTCCATAGTGAGAGTGTCTCAGCACCCACCGACATTCCGTCGCCGCCCGGTCGGTGAGA
>JAPSJU010000378.1 GCA_031178025.1 Agromyces sp.
GCGACACCGACGAGCGCTGCGGACGTGGCGAAGATGTTCGCCGTCTCGATGTCCAGCTCGGCGGGCTCGTTCAGGGCGAGCACGATCGCGGCGGCGAGGAGCCCGAGCCACGCGAGCCGCAGGAGCACCGACAGGGCGGACTCGAGGGCGTACCGGGCCCGGCCGACGCCGTGCGCGAGCGTGAGCTCGAGCGTGCCGGACTCCTCGGCGCCGGCGATCGCACCCGCGCCCCAGGATGTCGCCGCGATGACGAGCAGCAGGAAGCCGATCAGCCCGAAGAACGTGCCCTGCGTGTAGCCGGGACCGGAGGCGATCTGCTCATAGCCCAGCGTCTTCGTGAGCTCGGGCGGCATGCTGTCGATGATCTGCTGCATCTCGCCGTTGCCGCCGATGCTCGGGAACAACGGCAGGTACATGAAGAGCGCGGCCGCGACGCCGAGGCTCCACCCGAGCAGCGAGCGCCACGAGTCGCTGAGGGAGCGACGGAGGATCGGAAGCGGGCTACCGGCCACGGAGCACCTCCTCGCCCCGCTCGCTGCCGTACAGCTGCAGCACGGACTCCTCGAGATCGGGCTCTTCGACCGCGAGGTCGACGACGTGGAATCGGGCGAGCGTCTTCACGAGCGGGTCGATGTCGCCGTCGACCGTCGCCGACAGCCGCACCGCCTCGCCGTCCGCGAGGTGGATGTCGCGCAGGCCGGGGAGGCGCTCGAGCTCGTCGCGCAGGGAATCGGGCGCGACACCGTCGAGCGTCGCGCGGATGCGCCGGATCCGGCCGAGGCGAAGCGACGCGACCGGCCCCTCCGCGACGATGCGACCCTCGTTCAGCACCGCCACCTGGTCGGCGGCCTGCTGGATCTCGCTCAGCACGTGCGAACTCAGCAGCACGGTCTGCCCGTTCGCCCGGGCCTCGCGCACCATGCCGAGGAACTCGCGCTGCACGAGCGGGTCGAGCCCGCTCGTCGGCTCGTCGAGCACGAGCAGCTCGGGCCGGTGCATGAACGCCTGCACGAGTCCGAGTTTCTGCTTGTTGCCCTTCGACAGCGTGCGCACCTGCCGGCTGAGGTCGACGCCGAGGCGGTCGGCGAGATCGTCGATCGCGCCGGGTGCGACCGGCCCGCTGATCTCGGCGTAGTGCGCGAGCAGGGTGCGGCCGCGGACGCGACCCTCCAGGCGCAGCTCGCCCGGGACGAAGCCGATGCGTCGACGCAGGGCGGGTCCTCCCTCGTCGGGCACCTTCCCGAGCACCATGGCCGTGCCGGAGGTCGGCCGGATGATGTCGAGCAGCATGCGCAGGGTGGTGGTCTTGCCGGCACCGTTCGGGCCGATCAGGCCGAAGACCGTACCGGGCTCGATCGTGAGATCGAGGCTGTGGACGGCGGTGCGCGAGCCGTACCGCTTCGTCAGTTCGTGCGTTCGGATGGCAGGGGTCATCGCCCGTGCTCCTTTCAGGATGGGAACGAGAGGGAATCAGGACACGCGACGCCGGGGCGGATCGGGGTCCTGGTTCGGGTCGTTCTCTCCCTTGTCGGAGCGAGGGCCATTGGTGCGCTCGAGTGCCTCCTGTGCGGCGACGAGGAAGCGATCGTCGGCGTAGAGGCCGTGGGTGTAGAGGTCGAGGATCGGGAGGGTGGAGCGACGGATCGCCTCGGTCGTGATCCGCTCCGCGCCCAGACCTCGCGCGAGCTGGCGCTGCATGATGAGCGGAACGAGCCCGTAGAGCGTGAGGTAGAGCGCCGTCACGTCGCGGTCGATCGGGGGGCGGATGATGCCGGCGGCGACCTGCTCGTCGATCATGGCGGCGGTTCCTGCGAGGAGGGCATCGAACAGGCTGTCCGCGCTCGGGGTGTCGGAGGTGAGCATCCGCGCGGCGTAGTCGATGAGCGGCGTCATCCGGTCGACGTCCGCGAGCCACTGTTCGATGAGCGCCGACGCCCGGCCGCTCGCCAGCTCGCCCTTGCGCCCGATGAACTCGTCGACGATGTACCGGTCGCAGGCGAGGCGCAGGCCGTCCTTGGAGCCGAAGTGGTGGATGACGAGCCCGGGGCTCACCCCGGCCGCCGCCGCGACAGCGCGGACGCTCGTGGCGTCGAAGCCGTCACGTCCGAAGAGCACGACGGCGGCGTCCCTGATGCGGGCGCGCGTCGTGCGGTCGTCGTCGGCTGAACGCATGGTCAGTATCCTAAACG
>JAPSJU010000379.1 GCA_031178025.1 Agromyces sp.
CTGCCGGTGCAGGCCGTGCACCTCGATCTCACCGACGACAACGTCGTCTGCGCGTCGGCCGGCCACACGCGGCTGCCCGACGGGATCATCGACTTCGGCGACGTGACCCGGTCGTGGGCGGTCGCCGAACTCGCCATCACGATCTCCTCGGTGCTCCACCACGCCGGGGCTGAGCCGGCCTCGGTGCTCCCCGCCGTCCGGGCGTTCCACGCGCTGCGTCCGCTCTCGGCTGACGAGATCACCGCGCTCTGGCCGCTCGTCGTGCTGCGCGGTGCGGTGCTCGTCGTGAGCGGCGAGCACCAGGTGCAGCTCGACGGCGACACGAACGCGTACGCCGCCGAGGGCGTCGAGCGGGAGTGGCGCATCTTCGAGCGAGCGTCGTCGACACCGAGTGCGGTGATGACGGCGCTGTTCGCCGATGCGATCGGCCTCGACCTCGGCCGCCGCACGCCGCCGTCGTCGCCATCGTCGCCCGCGCCCACGGCACCCGGGTTCGACGCCGCCCGCGCCGAACGGCTCGACGTCTCGCTCACCTCCGACGCCGTCGACGCGGGCGCCTGGCTCGACCCCGAGCTCGAGGACCGGCTCGCGCTGGCGGCGCTCGACCGTGGCGCGAGCGCGGCGTGGATCGAACGGGGCACGCCGCGCCTCACGGCGGCCCGCATCCACTCCGCGACGTCGCCCGCGACGGTGCCGACGGGCATCGACATCTGGTTCGCCGAGCCGCAGCGGATCGTCGCACCGCTCCACATGCGGCTCGTCATCGAGCCGGCCGAGCCGGCCGAGCCGGGCGCGGGCACGAGCGGTGCCCGGCCGCACGACGTCGTCCCCGCTCGCACTCGCGCACGGATCCGAGTCGAGCACGCGGACGCACCGCCCGTCCCGCATCTCGCCCGGCCCGAGTACGCCGCGGGCTGGCTGGCGCTGACCGCCGACCCCGCACCACTGCTCGGACTCCCGGCGGCACCCGACCCCGACGCCGCGGCATCCGATGCCGCGGCCCTCGTCGCCCGGCGGGAACGCGCGTTCGCCGAGGTGCAGGAGCACTACTACGACGCACCACCGCGCATCGAACGCGGCTGGCGCGAGCACCTCATCGGCACCGACGGGCGCGTCTACCTCGACATGGTGAACAACGTCACGCCGCTCGGCCACGGCCACCCGGGAGTCGCCGACGCGGTGGCGCGCCAGCTGCGTCGGCTCAACACCAACTCGCGCTTCAACTACGGCGCCGTCGTCGAGTTCTCCGAACGCCTCGCAGCGATGCTCCCCGACCCGCTCGACACGGTGTTCCTCGTGAACTCGGGCTCCGAAGCGGTCGACCTCGCGCTGCGCATCGCGCTCGCCGCGACCGGGCGACGCGACGTCGTCGCGATGCTCGAGGCGTACCACGGCTGGACGTACGCGACCGATGCCGTGAGCACCTCGGTCGCGGACAACCCGAACGCCCTCGCCACCCGCCCAGACTGGGTGCACACGGTCGACGCGCCGAACGCGTTCCGCGGCGTGCACCGGGGGGCGGATGCCGCGCGCTACGGGCAGGAGGCCGCGGCGCGCATCTCCGGGCTTGCCGCCGCGGGTCGCCCGCCCGCAGCGTTCGTCGCCGAGACCTTCGCGGGCAACGCCGGCGGCATCCCGCTTCCCGACGGCTACCTCACCGAGGTGTACGCGGCCGTGCGCGCGGCCGGCGGGCTCGCGATCGCCGACGAGGTGCAGGCGGGCTACGGACGGCTGGGGCGCTGGTTCTGGGGTTTCGAGCAGCAGGGCGTCGTGCCCGACATCGTCGCGGTCGCGAAGGCCGCGGGCAACGGGTATCCGCTCGGCGCCGTCATCACGACTCGCGAGATCGCCGCCCGGTATCGCACGCAGGGGTACTTCTTCTCCTCGACGGGCGGGAGCCCCGCGTCGAGCGTCGCCGGGCTCGCCGTGCTCGACGCGTACCGCGATGAGCGACTGCAGCAACGCACCGTCGCCGTCGGCGACCACCTGAAGCAGCGCCTCATGACGCTCGCCGAGCGGCATCCGCTCATCGGAGCCGTGCACGGCCTCGGGCTCTACCTCGGCGTCGAGTTCGTGCGCGATCGCGCAACCCTCGAGCCCGCAACGGAGGAGACGCGTGCCATCTGCGATCGGCTGCTCGGGCTGGGCGTGATCATGCAGCCCACGGGCGATCA
>JAPSJU010000380.1 GCA_031178025.1 Agromyces sp.
AATGGGCCGTCATCGATGTGCGACCGCATCATGCCCAGTGGGTACGCCTTGGTCGCGAGGACGCCGACGTCGATGCCGCGGGGATCGTTGCCATCGATCACCATCACATGCGGGTACAGCGGTTCCGCATCGACGGGATCCAGGAGCAGCGAGCCGGTGAACCGTGCGAGGGTGAGGCGGTCCTCGGCCTCGACGACGCCGACGATGTCGGCCGCCACCTCTCGGATGACGCGGGCCGTGTTGGCGATCGCCTTCTCCTCGATGCGGTCTTTGATCAGGTCGACCCATCCCGTCCAAGCGCCTCGTCCGCTCGCGACGACCGTCACCTGCGACCCGTCGGGATCGTTCCGAGGTCGCCGCAGCAGCCGGCCACGAATGCGGCGGAGGATGGCGAACGTCGATGTCCGGGTGGCATCGCCATCGTCACGCAGCAACTTGAGCTCTTCGAGCAGCAGGAGGATCTCAGCCTTCACCTCCGATGTGTACACCTCCCGATCGAACAGCTCATTCACTCGCGCGTGCGCTCGCAAGACCGCTGCCGCAACCATTTCGGGCTGGTTCATCGCGCGTGGACGGGAGTACAAGTTCTCCACGTTGTACGCGGCGATCCTGACGGTGTGCTGCACCATGGCGTCCCCCTCGGGCTGTACATGGACAAGTGTGACAACAGTGCAGGCCGCCGTAAATGGATGCGACGTACCGGTTGTCGTGTCGATTCGGTGGAGTATCGTCTCGATCGTGCGCATCGTCGTCTCGGGAACTCATGCCAGCGGCAAGAGCACCCTCATCTCGGACTTCGCCCTCCGGCATCCGGAGTTCACGGTCTTGCCTGACCCCTTCGAGCTACTGGAGGAGGACGGCGACGGACCATCTGGGGCGCTGTTCGCCTCCCAGCTGCGCATCGCGGCAGAACGATTGACGAATGAAACCCACGCAGGCGATCTCATCGCGGAACGCGGCCCTGTGGATTTCCTGGCGTACCTGCTCGCCTTGGCCGACCTGTCCGGCAGCTCCCTCGACGAGGATTTCCTCGAGCTGGCCACAGCCCGCACGGCTGAGGCGCTGCGCACCGTCGACGTGCTGGCCGTGCTTCCGCTCACCGTCCACGACACGATCCATGTCTCCGCCGACGAGCACCTCGAACTCCGCGAGGCGATGAACGATGTGCTTCTGGAGCTGATCGACGACCCGGATATCGTCGGCGAGCACCTCGCGGTGATGGAGGTCACCGGCACGCCGGATGACCGCGTGGCGGCGCTCGAGGCGCTGCTCCGCTGAGCTCAGCGACACCTCCGGCGCTCGGCGCTTCGGACCTGCGTCCGTCGGCGCCGTGCCGGGTGACTCATCCCCGAACCGCCAAGCGGGCGGCGGCCGTAAGGACTCGCGGGTCCGGAAAATCCTCGCAGTGCTGATACGAGAAGCCGAGCCTGATCACCCCGTTCTGCCCGATGACGAACTCGGCCGATGCCCGCCACGGGTCGTCCACCATCGGCCGACCCTCCGCACGTCGAGTCTCGAGCAAGCTCTGCCCGAGCTCGCGTGGGTGCGCGAGGTACTCGACCGGCGCATCGAACAACAGTTGCTCGGGCTGCCAATGGCCGACGCCGTACGCCCGGTAGACATCGGCGCTCGGATCGACGAGCAACGGCACAGCGACGCCGTGTTCGTCGGCGTAGGCCGCGGCCCGCGCGGGCTCACCCTGCCCCACGATGAACACCGAGAGGCCCGCCGCGCGGTACTCGTCGAGTTCGTTGGCAAGTCGGCGAGCGCGTTCCATCCCGCACCTGCATCCGAAGTGGCGCCAGAAGATCACGAGTGCGGGCCCAGCCGCCCAACTCTCGGAGAGATGACGCAGGGCACCGGTCGCGTCGGTGAGTTCAGCATCGGGGGCCGTGTCGCCGCGCCCGAGTACTCGGCTCTGCGGCTCGGTCGGGCCGGCGTCGAAGGCCGACAGCCAACACTCCTCTGCGTGTCGAACGAGGTCATCGGTGGATGACATCCTGATCCTCCCGGCGAATCGGGTTACGGCACACGCTACTCCTGCTCGTCCCCAACCATCGCTGGATACGTGCTGTCGGGTGAACACCGCCACGTCACCCGGTCAGCGAGGCGTCCGTGGCGAGACGGCTGCGCCGCCGAGAAGCTTCAGCCCTCGTCCTCATGCGAA
>JAPSJU010000381.1 GCA_031178025.1 Agromyces sp.
CGATCGTGCCCGTGCCCGCGATGACCTCACCTCCCGTCATGCCGCCGGGCGTGAGCTTGTCGACGATGCCGAGTGCGAACATCATGCCCGCACTCGGACCCCCGACGTTGTCGAGCTGCAACTCGACGTCGATGGGGAACTCGTACCGCATGCGCACGCCGACCCCCAGTACGACGGCACCATCGCGGTCGGCGGGCGTCACCTCGATCGTCTGCTCCATGCCGTCGCGCACGACGACGAGGACCGCGGGTCGCTCGACGCCGTTCTCGCGCACGGCGGCGCGCAGTTCGTCGACCGAATGCACCGCGTCGCCGTTCACGGACACGACGACATCGCCCTCCTCGAGCGCTCCGGCCGCCGGCGAGTCGTCGATCACCCCGGCCACGGTCACCTCGCGCGGGAACTCGTAGCCGAGCTCCACCAGCGCGGCGGCGATGGCATCCTGCTGCGAGTCGACCATGGCCGCCTCATTCTGGGCGTCGCGATCCTCATCGCTCAGGCCGGGCGGGAAGATCGCCTCCACGGGCACCGCTGAGCGGGTGCGGTCGAACCATGCACCGATCACCTCGAGCCAGTTCGGCGTCTGGCCGGGCCGGCCCAGCACCGTGACCGTGAGCAGGTTGAGCTCGCCATCGGTGGGGAAGGTCGGTTCATCGGGGATCTCGATGAGCGGGACCTCCTCGCCGTCGTGCTCCGCCGCGCCGAGGGTGTCGTAGACCGGTCCGGGCTGCTCGATGACGTACGGGGAGGGCATGACGGCGAACCCGATCGCGATGACCACCGCGATCGTGATCGCGGACCAGCCGATGCGCTCACGACGGGAGCGGCCCTCCGGGCGCGGCGACGGGTCGTCGGCGAAGAGGGCCATGCGTGCATTCCTTCCGGGCGAGGCGGAGTCGCCGATGCGAGCGCCGGGGCCGGCGCTGTTCGCGAAGGGCGGACACCCGGAACGCCCAGCCTAGGCCATTTCCCAGACTCGCTGCCATGGCACGGGGCTACGGTGGAGGGAACGCGACTGGAGGTGGCGCACGTGGCCGATCGGGACGACGAGCCCTTCGACAAGAGCCCGGAGGACGAGTTCCGCGACATGCTCCGCGAGCTCCTCTCGGGCTCAGGCGGCATCGATCCTTCCAAGCTCGCCGGCGCCGCGGGCCTGCCCAACGACCCGGCAGCCATCGCAGCGCTCTTCGGACAGCTCCAGCAGGCGATGAACCGCGGGGGCGACGGCATCGACTGGAGCGTGGCGCTCCGCCAGGGCGAGGAGCGGGCGGCATCCGGCCAGCGCCAGATCTCGGCCGAGGAGCGCGCCCGCCTCGACCAGGCGCTGCAGGTCGCCTCGCTGTGGCTCGATGAGGCCGTCGACTTCTCGGCGTTGCCCGACACTCCCGAGCTGCTCACCCGGCGAGCGTGGGTCGCGGCCACCATGCCCGTCTGGTCGCAACTCGCGGAACCGGTGGCGCTCAGCATCTCCGACTCGCTGACGCGCGTCATGAGCGAGCAGGCACCAGAAGAGCTCCGGTCGATGATCCAGGGCGCGAGCAGGATGATGCGTGGGGTCGGCGGCGCGCTGTTCGCGATGCAGCTCGGCCAGGTCGTCGGCCAGCTCGCCACCGAGGTGGTCTCGGGCGGCGACATCGGCATCCCGCTGCACAACGACGGTCGGGCGGCGCTCGTGCCGCAGAACGTCGCCGAGTTCGGCGACGGCCTCGACATCCCCGCAGGCGAGGTCGAGCTCTACCTCTCGGTGCGCGAGCTCGCGCACGCACGACTCTTCCGTCACGCGCGCTGGCTGCGGTTGCACCTCATCTCGGCGATCACGGCGTTCGCGCGAGGCATCGACATCGACACCGAGCGACTCGAGCAGCTGGCCGAGGGCTTCGATCCGTCGAATACCGAGGAGCTGCGCGACGCCGTCGTGAACGGTGCGCTCATCCGGCCGAAGAGCGAGGCGCAGCAGGCCGCCCTCGCGCGGCTCGAGACGATGCTCGCCCTCGTGGAGGGCTGGGTCGACGCCGTCACCGCCGACGCCACCGGACGCCTGCCCAAGTCGGACGCGATCGCCGAGTCGATCCGCCGTCGCCGCGCATCCGGAGGACCGGCCGAGTCGGCGTTCGCGACGCTCGTCGGGCTCGAGCTCAGACCCCGCCGCCTCCGGGAGGC
>JAPSJU010000382.1 GCA_031178025.1 Agromyces sp.
AGCTCGACGGGCTGTGCCGCCCGCTTGAGCGGCACCTGCTGGCCGAAGCTCTCCACCTTCTCCTCCGGCATCGTCGAGGGGATCAGCGGCGTCCAGACCGGCCCCGGCGCGACGCTGTTCGCACGGATGCCCTGCTCGGCGAGCAACTGGGCGAGCGACGCCGTCATGTTCGCGATCGCCGCCTTCGTCGCCGCGTACGGGAGCAGCGTCGGCGACGGCATGTCGGAGTTCACCGAGGAGGAGCCGATGATCGCGGCGCCCGGCTTCAGGTGCGGCAGCGCCGCCTTGACGAGGTGGAAGTACGCGCTGAGGTTCACGGCGAGCGTGCGATCCCACTCCTCGTCGCTGACCTCGTCGAGCGACGGATGATCCATCTGGAACGCCGCATTGCTGACGAGCACGTCGAGGCGGCCGAACTCGTCGATCGTCTTCTGGATGATCTCCCGGCAGTGCGCCGGGTCGGCGAGGTCTCCCGAGATGAGGAGCGCACGGCGGCCGGCTTCCTCCACCCAGTGGCGGGTCTCCTCGGCATCCTCGTGCTCGTTCAGGTAGCTGACGACGACGTCGGCGCCCTCTCGGGCGTACGCGATGGCGACGGCCTTGCCGATCCCGCTGTCGGCTCCGGTGATGACCGCGACCTTGCCCTCGAGCCGGCCCGAGCCGCGGTAGCTCTCCTCGCCGTGATCGGGCTTGGGTGTCATCTCCTGCTCGGATCCCGGGAACTCCTGCTGCTGGGCGGGCTGGTTCATCTCGTCTCCTTCGCTCGTGTCCTAGACCAGCCATGACAGCGAACCGCGGGGGGTGCGCTCAACCGCCTTGACACCACGGGTGCCCCGGGTTATCCCCACCGGCCAGAATGGTCGGATGACCTCGCCCATCGTGATCGCCGGCCCCGCCTCGTGGAACCGCATCGTGCTGCTCGACCGCCTGCCCGAGCCGGTACCGCACATGCAGTTCGCGCTCGGCGACTGGGAGACGATCGGCGGCACCTCGGCGGGCAAGGCACTCGGGCTCGCGGGGCTCGGCCGGCCGGTCCTGCTGCACACGCTGCTCGCCGTCGATGCCGAGGGCGAGCGGGTGAGGGCGGCGCTCGAGGCATCCGGCGTGCGGCTCGACGTGCTTCCCGCGGAGCGCACCGAATCGCACGTGAACCTCATGACGAGCGAGGGAGGGCGCGTGTCGCTCTACCTGTCCGCGCCCGCCGACCCTGGAACCCCGGCGAGTGCCGAGCTCGAGCACGCGATGGCGGATGCCCCGGCTGTCGTGCTCGATCTCTCACCTCGTGCACTCGGGCTCATCCCCACCGCGCGCGCCGTCGCGCGGCCGATCTGGACCGACATCCACGACTACGACGGCACCGCCGGGTTCCACCGTCCGTTCATCGACGCGGCCGACTGGATCTTCATGAACGCCGACCGCATCGGCGCCGATCCGCTCCCGTTCATGGCCGAGCGCGTGCGCGCCGGGGCATCCGTCGTCGTCTGCACCCTCGGCTCGGAGGGCGCGGTCGCCCTCGATGAGCGGATGCATCCCGTGCGCGTTCCGGCGGAACCCGTCGACGTCGTCGATGCCAACGGTGCCGGCGACGCCTTCATGTCGGGCGTGCTCGACGCGCACCTCGAGGGCGCCACGCTGCCCGAGGCCCTCGCGGCCGGAGCACGGCATGCCGCGTCGGTGCTCACGACCCGGCACCTGCACCCGACGCTGGACGCGCTCATCCCGACGTGACGTTCACGTCGTCGCGGACGAGCGCCCGGGTCGAACCGCCTCGCGTCGCCCCGCTCAGATCGCCCGGTGATCGACGAAGGGCATGCGCGGCCCGTGCCGCGGACGGCCGCGCACCCCGGCCGCGCCGAGCAGCCGCACGACGCGATAGCGGTGCCCCGACCACGGCGTCATCGCCACGAGCATCTCGTCGTCGGTCATGTCGCGGCCCCAGAGCGCGTGACCGAGGTAGTTCGAGAGGTGGTAGTCGCCCACCGAGAGCGCGTCGGCGTCGCCGAGCGCCCGCTGCGCGACCTCCGCGACGGTCCAGACGCCGACACCGGGCATGAGGGTGAGGCGGGACGCGGCATCCGAGGGGCTGAGGCCGGCCGCCTCGTCGAGGCGTGCGGCGTAGCGACTCGCGATGGCGATCGTGCGCGCCCGTCG
>JAPSJU010000068.1 GCA_031178025.1 Agromyces sp.
ACCTGCTCGAGGCGGGACGCGATCCCGGCCTCGCGGGCGCCCGAGTCGCGAGCGCGACGGCGAGCCCCGACTTCGGCATGTGCGGACGGCTGCAGCGCTACGAGACGCGAATCTCCGGGCCGGGCGCGGCCCTGCCCTCCGCCACGACCCCGACCGGGCCGGCCGTGCCGGCGATTTCGAAGGAGACCCATGCCTGAGTCCCGTCCGCTCCGCGCCGCGATCGTCGGCACCGGCGCGATCGCGAACGCCCACGCCGCGGCGATCGCGGCCACGTCCGCGGCCGAGCTCGTCGCCGTCGCCGACCGGACCCCCGCGTCCGCCTCGGCCTTCGCCGAGCGCTGGGGCGACCCTGCGGTGTTCGGCTCCCTCGACGAGCTGCTCGCGAGCGGGCGTGTCGACGTGCTGCACATCTGCACCCCGCCGAGCGTGCACGCCGAGCAGGCGATCGCCGCGCTCGACGCCGGCCTGCACGTGATCTGCGAGAAGCCCGCCGCGCTCTCGCTCGACGAGCTCGAGGCGATGACGGATGCCGCCGAGCGCAACGACCGGCGATTCGCCGTCGTCTTCCAGCAGCGCACCGGCTCCGCGGCGGCCCACGTGCGCACCCTCCTCGACTCCGGAGCGCTCGGGCGACCGCTCGTCGCCACCTGCCAGACGCTCTGGTACCGAGACCCCGAGTACTTCGCGGTGCCCTGGCGCGGCAAGTGGGCCACGGAGGGCGGCGGACCGACGCTCGGGCACGGCATCCACCAGATCGACCTGCTCGCCTGGCTCCTCGGCGACTGGGCGAGCGTGCAGGGCCAGCTCTGGCGCCTCGATCGGGAGACGCAGACCGAGGATGTCTCGACGGCGGTGGTCCTCTTCAGAAGCGGCACCGTGGCGTCGGTCATCACGAGCGCCCTCTCGCCGCGGGAGACGAGTTCGATCCGCATCGACACGGAACGCGCGACGGTCACCGTCGACCACCTCTACGGGCACGGCCACGACAACTGGCGCATCACGCCCGCGCCGCACGTCGACGAGGCCGTCGCGGCGTCCTGGGCGTTTCCCGAGGTCGAGGAGCCGAGCGGGCACGACCCGCTCATCCGCGACATCTACGCCGCCATCCACAGCGGAGAGCCGCTTCCGTCGACCGCGACCGACGCGGCACGCTCGTTCGAGATCGTGACCGCGATCTACTCGTCGGCGGCCACGGGGACGGCGGTCACGCCCGCGTCCCTCCGCGATGACGTGGATCGACGCCGGAGCCTCGAGAGCCCGGTGACGGAGCTGCGCCACGGGTGACGCGCCAGTCGCCCGCGCCCGCTCGGGCGTCGGACCGAGGACGCACGCCGTCGAGGTTCAGATAACGGATTGAAACGATTTTCTCGCCTCGGTTGACCGTGGGCCCAACCTGGGTTACATTTGGGGAAGCGCTTTCCCAATCACAGCGAGAGCACCACGCAGACAGAGACGTTTCCGGGAGGACAACGATGTTCAACATTCGCAAGCGCCGCGCGGCGGCCGCTGCGGCGGCCCTGACGGCGAGCGCAGCACTCGTGCTCACAGGCTGCGCGGGCGGCGGCAGCGAAGAGGCCGGCGCCACCTACGACCCCGACGAGAAGGTCACCCTCAACCTCGCCTTCTGGGGCAACGACGTCCGCGCCGCGCTCTACGACGAGGCGATCACCGCGTTCAACGAGGAGTACCCGAACATCACGGTCAACTCCTCATTCCTCGGCTTCCCCGAGTTCTGGGAGAAGCGGCAGACCGAAGCAGCCGGCGGCGGACTGCCCGACGTGATGCAGTTCGACTACTCGTACCTGCGCCAGTACTCCGAGAACGGGCTGCTGCTCGACCTCGAGCCCTACCTGGGCAACATCATCGACACCGAGCCGCTCAGCGAGAACATCCTCCAGATCGGCGTCGTCGGCGGCGAGACCACGGGCATCCCGACCTCGACCAACGCCTGGGGCATGTACACCAACCCCAAGCTGCTCGAGCAGGTCGGCGTCGAGGAGTTCGGCGGCGGATCGTGGGAGGACTACGACGACTGGATGAAGGAAGTGACCGACGCGGCGGCGGCAGCCGGCGTCGAGCTGTGGGGCGGCACCGACTACACGGGCCGGATCCAGAACTTCGAGATCCAGCAGCGCGCGAAGGGCGAAGACCTCTTCACCGATGAGGGCGAGCCGAACTTCACCGAGGAGGACCTCGCCGAGTTCTGGGAGCAGGCCGACACGATCCGCACCGACGGCACCGTGATCGGCCAGCAGCGCCTCGAGGAGGTCTACCCCCTCTCGGGCTTCGACGCGGCGCTCACCGCGAGCGAGCTCACGTGGGACAACTTCGGCGCCGGCTACCTCGGCAACCTGGGCGAGAGCTACACCGAGCTCGGACTCGTCGAGCCGCCCGTGACCGAGGAAGGCGCGCAGGACCTCTACCTGAAGCCCTCGATGCTGCACTCGATCGCCTCGACGACCGAGCACCCCGAGGCCGCGGCGACGCTCGTGAACTTCCTCGTGAACAGCCCCGAGGCGGGCGCTGCCTTCGGCACCAACCGCGGCCTGCCGGCATCCGAGACGATGCTCGAGGGCGCGGAGCTCGATCCGCTGGGCCAGCAGATCGCCGACTACGAGGCATCCATCCAGGACCGCCTCGGCGACGCCCCGCCCGTGCCGATCGTCGGCTACGGCACCCTCGAGGAGAAGTTCCGCCTCATCGGCCAGGAGCTCGGCTACGGCACCCTGACCGTCGATGAGGCCGTCGACCAGTTCTTCGGCGAGATGGACGTCGTCCTCAATCAGTAAGGCTGAGACAGCGCCGCCGGGCCCGGCTCCACAATCGGCTGGGCCCGGCGTACTGTTTCAGGCGAGGAACCTGGAGACCACACGTGAGCACGGAAACCGAATCGATCGTCACGGCCGAGGCCGGGTCGAGGAGCATGCGGCGCGGCATGCGCGAACTCCGCCGCGCCGAAGGCGGGGGCAAGGTCCCCGCCTCAGCGGGCAGGCGGGCGCACGGGCGCCGGGAGACCCTCGCCGGGTACGGATTCCTCGTGCCGTGGCTGATCGGGTTCCTCGGGCTGACCGTCGGCCCCATGATCTACTCGCTGTACCTCGCGTTCACGAGGTACAACCTCTTCACGGAGCCCGAGTGGGTCGGGTTCGACAACTTCGTGCGCATGTTCACGGACGACCCGAACTACATGCAGTCCGTGCAGATCACCCTCGTCTACGTGCTGGTCGGAACGCCGATCAAGCTCGCGGCGGCGCTGGGCATCGCACTGCTCCTGAACTATCGCAACAAGGGGTCGGGCTTCTTCCGGTCCTCGTTCTACGCGCCGTCGCTCATCGGCGCCTCGGTGTCGGTCGCCATCGTGTGGCGGGCGATGTTCTCGACGAACGGCCCGGTCGACAGCTCGCTGAGCCTCTTCGGCATCGAGCTGGGCGGGTGGGTCGGCAACGTGGCCCTCGTGCTGCCGATGATGATCCTGCTGGCGGTGTGGCAGTTCGGCGCGCCGATGGTGATCTTCCTCGCCGGACTGAAGCAGGTTCCGGCGGAGCTGTACGAGGCGGCCGAGGTCGACGGCGCCGGGCCGATGCGCAAGTTCTGGTCGGTGACCATCCCGATGCTCTCGCCCGTCATCTTCTTCAACCTGCTGCTCGAGACGATCAACGCGTTCCAGGTGTTCGCGTCGGCGTTCATCATCTCGAACGGCTCGGGCGGGCCGGCCGGGATGACGAACTTCTACACGGTCTACCTGTACAAGCGCGGCTTCGCGGACCTGCAGATGGGCTACGCCGCCGCGATGGCCTGGGTGCTCGTGATCGTCGTCGCGATCATCGCCTTCATTCTGTTCAAGACCCAGAAGTCCTGGGTGCACTACGCCGGAGAGAACCGATGAGCACGACCACGGATGTCCCTCGCGCCGAGTTCGCCGAGATCGCCACGAACGCCGGGCCACCGCGGCGGCGGCGCATGAAGCGCAGCTCGGTGAACACGATCATCTGGTTCGTGGTGCTGCTCGCCTTCACGGCGATCGTGCTGTACCCCCTCGTATGGCTGCTGTTCTCGACGTTCAAGCCCTCGTCCGAGTTCGGACAGAACCCCGGGCTGATCCCCGACAACCCGACGATCGAGAACTACATCAAGGTCGCCGAGGGCATCGGGGGCACCCCGCTGTGGCAGTTCTTCGCGAACTCGCTGTTCATCGCGGTGATGGCGGTCATCGGCACCATCATCTCGTCGGCGCTGGCCGCGTACGCGTTCGCGCGCATCAGGTTCAAGGGCGTCGGCGTGCTCTTCGCGGCGATGATCGGCACCCTGCTGCTGCCGTTCCACGTGATCATCATCCCGCAGTACATCATGTTCAATAAGCTCGAACTGGTGGACACGTACTGGCCGCTGATCCTCCCGAAGTTCCTGGCGACCGAGGCCTTCTTCGTGTTCCTGATCGTGCAGTTCATCCGCAACATCCCGCGCGACATGGACGAGGCCGCGCGCATCGATGGCGCCGGGCACATCCGGATCTTCTTCTCGATCATCGTGCCGCTCATCAAGCCCGCGCTGATCACGAGTGCCATCTTCACGTTCATCTGGACCTGGAACGACTTCCTCGGCCCACTCCTCTACGTGAACAGTCCGGAGAAGTACCCGTTGCCGATCGCGCTGCGCCTCTACAACGATGCGACCTCCACCTCCGACTACGGCGCCACCGTCGCCGTGTCCTTCCTGGCGCTCCTGCCGATCCTGATCTTCTTCATCGTCTTCCAGCGCTTCCTCGTCGCCGGCGTGGCCACGCAGGGCCTGAAGGGGTAGTCGCCCGTGTCCCGCGCCAGCACCCGCGCCCGCGCCGCCAGGCGAGCCGCCCTCTCCGGGAGCGGCCCGACCCGTGACGACTCCGTCGCCGAGGCCCGCTTCCCGGGCGCGCGGAGCGCGTTCGGCCTGCTCGGCGAAGTGCTGCTGGTCGGGATCCTGGTCGCACTCGTCTCCCTCCCCGTGCTGACGCTGCCCGTCGCCCTCGCCGCCGGCGTGCGGCACCTGCGCCGGTACCTGCGGGCCGAGGACTCCGCGCTCGACCGGTTCTGGCGCGATGTGCGCGCGGGGCTCGTCGGATCGCTCGGCGTCGGGGCGGCATCCGTCGTCCTCGTGCTGGTGCTGCTGCTCGACATCGATCTCGCGGCGACAGGCCTGCTCCCGGGCGGTCCCATCGTCGGTCTCGTCGGCTGGGCCGGACTCGCCGTGCTCGCGCTCGTGCTGTTCACGGCGGCAGGCCGTTGGAGCCCCGGACTCGGCTGGCTCGGCGCGCTCAGGTCGGTGCCGGGCCTGCTGCGCGGGGATGTCGCGGGGGCCGCGTACCTCCTCGCGACGGCGATCTTCGCCGCGACCGTGACCTGGCAGCTCGTGCCGCTCGTGATCCCCGCGCTCGGCTGTGTCGCGCTCGCGATCGTCGCCGTGCCGGAGCGGCCGCGCCGCGAGCGTGCGGCGACGTCCACGGGTTCCGCGGAGTGAGCGGGTCGTCCCGTCCCCTCCCGCAATGGGCGCTGGACGCGAGCCTCGGCATCTTCGTGCACTGGGGCGCGTACTCCGTGCCCGCATGGGCCGAGCCGACGGGCGCCCTCGGCGCCGTACCGGATGACGAGTGGTTCGCGCACAACGCCTACGCCGAGTGGTACGCGAACACCATCCGCATCGAGGGCTCCCCGGCGGCGCGGCACCACGCGCGGGAGTACGGCGGCGCCCCCTATGCCGACTTCCTCGACGCGTGGCGGGCCGAGGCGTACGACCCCGCCGACTGGACCCGGCTCTTCCGCGCCGTCGGCGCCGACTACGTCGTGCCGACGACGAAGCACCACGACGGCATCGCCCTGTGGGAGGCGCCGGGCGCCGGCGATCTCACCACCGTCGCGCGCGGGCCCCGTCGCGACCTCATCGCGCCACTCGCCGACGCGGTGCGCGCCGAGGGCATGCGCTTCGGCGTCTACTACTCGGGTGGGCTCGACTGGGCCTTCACCGACTTCCCGCCGCACCGATCGAGCGACGACGTCGCGAGGCTCAGGCCGACGGATGCCGCGTACAACGCCTACGCCCACGGCCATGTCGCCGACCTCATCGAGCGCTTCCGTCCCGAGCTCATCTGGAACGACATCGAGTGGCCCGATGCAGGCAAGGAACCCGGTCCGCATTCGCTCGCCTCGCTGCTCGCTCGCTACCGCGAGGTGGTGCCCGAGGGCATCGTGAACGACCGCTGGGGTGCCGACGTCTGGGACTACCGCACGAGCGAGTACGACCACGCCACGGAGAACGAGGCCGGACCGGGCTGGGAGCACTGCCGCGGGCTCGGCTTCTCCTTCGGCTACAACCGCGTCGAAGACGAGTCGCTCACGCTCTCCCCGCGCGAGCTCGCCCGCCTCTACGCCGACGTCGTGGCTCGCGGGGGACGACTGCTGCTGAACGTCGGCCCGACCGCCGCCGGCGAGATCCCCCCGGTGCAGCGCCGGACGCTCGAGGGCGTCGCCGGCTGGATGACGGACGTGAAGCCCCTCACGATCGGGCGCCGACCGCTGGCCGCCGACGAGGTCGAGGTGACGGATGCCTCGTGGTGGCGCGCGTGGGCGACGCCTGACGGCGTCGTGGTGATCGCCGACGGGCCCGGGGCGTCCGTTCACGTTCGCGACGGTCGGCCGGTCGTCGTGGTGGCCCTGCCCGCCTGAGCTCGCCCGGGGCAGGGTCGGTGCGCGGACGTTGACCTGCCGTCCGGCGGTCGATACGGTCGCAGGGTGCGAGCAGCGGACTCGGCGGGTGCACCCGTGGGCACGACGGCCTTCGGGGCCCGATGATGTCCGAGGCGCCCCGGGTGCCGTTCGACCCCGAGCTCGAACCGGGGCTCGCCGGCCTGCCACCGTTCTTCACGACGCTCGACGCCGCGAGGCTCTCGGACTTCCGGCGCGCGCTCGCGGCGCCTCCGCCGATCGAGGACGTGATCGCGGGGCGCCCCGTGGTGGCGACCGATCACCCGGTGCTCGCACCCGACGGGGCCGAGATCACCGTCTCGGTGCTGCGTCGCCGGGATCACGCGGGCGCGGGGCATCCGGCCGCCTTCCTCATCCACGGCGGCGGCATGGTCGCGGGCAGTCGTTGGTCGGTCGGCGCGATGCTCGTCGACCTCGTGCTCGAGTACGACGCGGTCGTCGCCGCGGTCGAGTACCGGCTCGCCCCGGACGTGCCGGATCCCGTGCCGCTCGAGGACTGCTACGCCGGCTGGACCTGGTTCACCGGACGTGCGGACGAGTTCGGCTTCGATCCGGGGCGGGTGCTCATCGGCGGCCCCAGCGCCGGCGGCGGGCTCAGCGCCGGCACCACGCTGCTCGTGCGGGACCGCGGCGGCCGGATGCCGCTCGCGCAGTTGCTCATGTGGCCCATGCTCGACGACCGCGTCGACACCGTGTCATCGCATCAGGTCGACGGCGTCGGCATCTGGGATCGCCGCAGCGACCTCACCGGGTGGACGGCCCTGCTCGGCGATCGCCGCGGCACGGGCGACGTCTCGCCGTACTCGGCGCCGGCTCGCATGGCGGATCTCTCGGGGCTGCCCCCCGCGTACGTCGAGGCCGGCAGCGCGGAGGTCTTCCGCGACGAGGCGGTGGCGTACGCGAGCGCCATCTGGGCCGCGGGCGGCAGCGCCGAGCTGCACGTGTGGGCGGGCGGCTTCCACGGCTTCCAGAACGTCGTGCCCGGCGCCGCCGTCTCGCGAACCGCCGTCGCGACGCGCGACGCGTGGGTGCGCCGGATGCTCAGTCCGCGGTGACGAGCGCGTTCATGCGACGCTGCCAGGCGACGTCCGCCCACAAGGGGTGGTGCGGCGCCGCGTTCGAGCAGGCCACCACGCCCCACACGCCGTTCGCCAGTGCCGTGCGGATGCCGTGCTCGGCGAGCGACAGGCCGTGGGGGCCCTCCTCGAAGCGCCCGTCGCGAGGGGTGTAGCCGACCCAGCCCTCGCCGACGACGGCGGGGACACCACGCCACCGCGCCCACTCGGCGATGGCGATGACCCGGGATTCGATCTCGCGGAGCATCACCTCCCGGTACTCGGCGACGTGCGCGTCGAGCCACGCGTCCCACGCCGCCGCGTCGATCCAGTCGTACCCGTAGATCATCTGGTCGGTGATGACGGTCGCCCGGAGCTTCCAGTCGACCGGCCGCCCGTACTCGGCGAACGTCGGCGCGTCGGCGCGCAGGAGCGCTCGGAGCTCCGCGTTCGGGAATCCCCGGGTGCCCTCCGAGCGGATGTCGATACGGCGCTGCAGGGCGTCGAGCACGCCGTAGGAGTACACGTGGAACTGGGCGACGCCGAGCGCCGGCGACGCGCGGTGCATCGCGAGGTGCGGCGGCTTGCCGTAGCTCGCCGTGACCAGTGCCTCCGGATGCCGGGTGCGCAGCCGCTCGAGCACGGCCTCACCGCCGTCGGCGAGCGGCGGCAGGATCGAGAAGTCGACCTCGTTGTGCAGTTCGGTGAAGGCCACCACCTCGGTCAGCCCGGCCGCGCCGATCTCGCCGAGCAGGCGATCCCACGCGTCGCCGAGCACGCGGTACCGGTCGGCGAGCGGGACCGCGTCGATGGCCTCGAACCAGCGCGGGTCCCCGGCGAACGCCGTGGACTGCTGGTACTCCCAACTGGCGAGGATCACGGAGACCCCGTGGCGCCTCGCCGACTCCAGCAGCTCGAAGAGCCGCGAACGCACGTCGATCCGATACCCGCCCGGAGCGTCGTACCATCGGGTCCGCCGACCGTAGTGGCCGCCGTCCGGCGCCGCACCGAGCCCCTCGACCGGCAGGTCCGCGGCCAGCTCGTCGAGCCCGAGGCCGCCGGCGACGAGCAGCGGCGCCGCGCAGATCCGCACCGCGTTGTAGCCGCGATCGACCGATTCGGCCATGGCTCGGTCGACGTCCTCGAAGGGCTCGCCGATCCCCGCCCGGGTGTACCACGAGAAGTCCCACAGGGTGATCGCGAGGTGGGCGGGGAGGTGCTCGGGCACCGCGCCCGTGAGTGCCGGATCGGGCTCCGAGGGTGCCGCGGGGGTGCCGAGGTAGCGCTCGGTCATGCGTGCACCTCCGTCGTGCGTCGTCCTTCGGCAGCGAGGGTGCGCAGGCGTGCCGCCTGGGCGGCTCGCCGCTCGGTCGAGTCGAGGGGGAAGAGCAGGAGCTCGGGCAGCGACGTCGCGAAGTAGTCGACGCGATCGGGTGCGGCGTCGAGCTCGTCGGCACGGGCCTCCAGGGAGCGCCAGATCTCCTCGGCGCGCGTGTGCTCGCCGAGCCGAGTGTGGGCGATGGCCGTCCAGTGGTCGCGCTCATCGACGGACCGGGCACCCACCGC
>JAPSJU010000383.1 GCA_031178025.1 Agromyces sp.
CTCCAGGCGCCGACGGCCATGGCCCTCATGACGGCCGGCGGCCTGAACGCCCACGCGATCCACGACGAGGCTCGTGCCGCGACGGTCGTGGTCGGCGCCCGCGGAGGTGGTGCGAGGGCGCGCCGGGTCCGGCGCTGAGCGCCGCCTCAGACGAGCGGATGCTCGAATTCGTTGGGATGCGCGTTCCCCTCGGACTTCCTACCCTCGTGCCATGAGGACTCGACCATCGGGGCCACCCGGGAGCGCCGGCGGCGCTCGCCCCGACGATGTGGGCCGCGCAGCGATCGCCCTCGCAGCGCTGTTCGCGCTCAGCGCGTGTGCGACACCTGATGGGCCGGGCGCCGCTCCTGCACCGACCGCAGCCGGACCGGCCGACCACCCCGACGTCGTGCTCTGCCAGGGGAACGAGGTGCCGGTCGATGCGCTCGAGCATCCGAGACCCGCGAGCGAGCTCGCCTTGCCTGCCGCGTCCGCCCTCGACGGCCGCGACGTCGCCGCCTTCGAGCCGCTCGGCCCGCTCGAGTGGCTGATCGCCCAGGAGACCGACGAGCGCGTGATGCTCATGCACGAGCTCGCGGTTCCCGACGTCGGCGCCGGCGGCGACATCCGGGAGTACATGTACGTCATCATCTCCACCGATTCGATGCCGGCGCGGCCCGGCGAGTCGCCCTGGGCGGTCGTCGAGGCGTCGACGTGCTCGCCGACGCGCGACATCGGCGAGCTCGGCGTGGCCGGCGTCACCCTCGATCCCTCGTCGCCCCCTGACCCCGGGTCCGACCGCCTCGCGCTCCTCGTCACCGAGGGCGAGTGCAATTCGGGAGAGCCCGCGACCGGGCGGGTGGAGCTCGCCGAGATCACCGAGACCGAGACGACGGTCGAGCTCGTCATGGGGGTGCGGTCGTCCGGGGCCCGAACGGCGGGATGCCCGTCCAACCCGGCGACACCGTTCACCGTCCAGCTCGAGCGGCCCCTCGGGGACCGTGTCGTGCTGAACGCGGCCGTGGTGCCCGCGCGGCCGGTCAGTCCGCCGTAGTCGGTGCGGGCGAGTCGAAGCCGTCCTGGCGTCGACGGCGGGCCGTCTCGAGCAGCTCCTGCACCTCCGCATCGCTCGTCTGTCGGAAGTCCACGTAGTGCAGGCCGACCGCCATGAAGTCGTCGGGGGCCGAGAGGCAGACCACCTCATCCACTTCGGGCATCGCCGCAAGCTCGCCGATGCTGTCGGGCGCACCGACGGGCGTCGCCAGCACCACGGTGGCCGCCCCCAGCTCGCGAGCGATGATGCACGCCACCCTGGCGGTCGCGCCGGTGGCGACCCCGTCGTCGACGATGATCGCCGTGCGTCCTGCGAGGTCGACGGGTGGGGCGTTGCCGCGGAAACGCTCGACGCGCAGCTCGAGCTCCGCGCGCTCCCTGTGCTCGACGGTCGCGAGCTCCTCGCTCGAGACCGCGCCGACGGCCAGGACGTCGTCGTTCAGGACTCGGGCCCCGCCCTCGCCGATGGCGCCCATCGCCACCTCTGGTCGGCGCGGCAGCCCGAGCTTGCGTACGACGAGCACGTCGAGCGGCGCGGCGAGCCGCCGTGCGAGCTCCGCCGCGACGGGCACCCCGCCACGCGGCAGCCCGAGCACGACCGGTCGGGCCGGCGCGCGGTTCGCGAACGCCTCGGCAAGTCGGCGGCCGGCCTCGGTCCGATTCCTGAACCTGTCCATCGCGGCTTCCTTCTCGCCCAGTGTTTAGCTGGCGGGTGGCGGCTCGTCAACCCCATGCGCCGGCCGATTCGTTTCCGTAGCGTTGACAGCGCACCCGCGATCGCACCGCGATCGACCGCCACCGTTCGGCGGGGTGCCCAGGAGCGCCTGCGCGGAGACTGAGGGGTCGCCGTACAGGGCGGGGGAGCGGGTCGGATGACTGGGGGTCATCCGACCCGCGTTTAACCGCCGTCGAGGGGTTCCGCGTCGGCTCGGCACGCGCTCGGTGGCCCGCAGGGTCTGCTCAGTGCCCAGCGGAGTCTGCGCAGTGCCCGGAAGCGTGTGCCGGTGGCCGCCGGAACCCGCTCAGTGCCCGGCGGGTGCCTGCGTCATCATGTCGGCGGGCTTGCGCACGAGGAATGCCCCCACGATCGCGACGACGGACAG
>JAPSJU010000384.1 GCA_031178025.1 Agromyces sp.
CGCCTGACGAAGGGCGAGGCCGGCACCGAGACCGGCTACGGCGACCCCGTGGACGCGGCGGTCGACTGGGCCCAGCAGGGAGCGGACTGGATCCACCTCGTGGACCTCGACGCCGCCTTCGGCCGCGGCTCGAACGCGAGCATCCTCAAGAAGGTCATCCGCCAGGTACGCGGCGTGAACGTCGAGCTGTCCGGCGGCATCCGCGACGACGAGTCGCTCGAGCACGCGCTCGCGATCGGAGCCAAGCGCATCAACCTCGGCACGGCGGCGCTCGAGAATCCCGAGTGGGCGGCATCGGTGATCGCGCAGTACGGCGAGGCGATCGCCGTCGGCCTCGACGTTCGGGGCACGACGCTCGCGGCGCGAGGCTGGACGAAGGACGGCGGCGACCTCTGGCAGGTCATGGACCGCCTCGAGGAGGCGGGAACCGCCCGCTACGTCGTCACGGATGTCACGAAGGACGGCACGCTGCAGGGGCCGAACCTCGAGCTGCTGCGTCAGGTCATGGATCGCACCCACCGCCCCGTGGTGGCGTCCGGCGGGATCTCCAGCCTCGACGACATCGCGGCGCTGCGCGAGCTCGTGCCGCTCGGGCTCGAGGGCGCCATCGTCGGCAAGGCCCTCTACGCGGGTGCGTTCACGCTGGCCGAGGCACTGGATGTCGCCGGCTACTGAGCCGAGCGAGGAGCCGACGGACGCCGGCGCCGACTCCGCGGGCGTCCCGTGGGCCGGGCGCTCGTTCACGGCGAACCCCCACGCGAGCGATGACGGCCGCGCGCCGGCCGCCCTCGCGGCCGCGATCGCACGGTTCCGCTCGGGCGATGGGGCGCAGGGCGATGTCGTCGCCGAGTTCGCACGTGCACGCCTGCTGGTCCCGCTCCTCGCCGAACTGGGCGACGGGGGAGCGGAGACGGGCGCGCACGGCCTCGCGATCGACAAGAGCCAGGAGCTCTCGATCGTGAGCGTCGAAGGCCCCGACGGACGGCGAGTCCTTCCCGTGTTCTCCTCGGTCGAGGCGATGGCGCGCTGGAATCCCGAAGCACGGCCCGTGCCGGCCGGCGGGGTGCGGGTCGCCCTCGCGGCGGCGGACGACGGCACGGATCTCGTCGTGCTCGATCCCGGGTCGCCCACCGAGTTCGTGGTGCGTCGGCCGGCCCTGTGGGCCGTCGCCCAGTCGCAGCCGTGGCATCCGTCGTTCGAGTCGCCCGAGGTGCGCGCGGCCTTCCAGCGTTCGATCGGCACCGAACTCGCCGTCCTCGGCGTCGACCTCGTCGCCGGCGACCCCGATGCGCGTCTCGCCGGCCCCGAGCTGGTGGTGCGGCTCGCCCTCGTCGAGGGCCTGACTCGGGCAGAACTCGACGCCGTGCTCCAGCGGCTCGCGGCCCGGTGGGCGTCGGATGACGCGATCGCGACGCTCGTCGATTCCCTCACCGTCAAGCTCGAGGGCGGGCGTTCGGCGCGATCGGATCGTTGACCGGTCGGTCGCCGCCGGAGCAGAATCGATCCAGCGCGATGGCGCGCGGAATCGGGTGTCGCATGACCGGTCAGGGCGAGGAGCACCGGCTCCCGCGCGCCTCGTACGACGACGTGCTCGATGTCGCGGCGACCGCCGCGCGTGCATGGCTCGCCGACGTCGCCGAGCGGGACATCCCACCACGGGTGGGGGTCGACGAGGTGAAGGATCGGCTCGGCCGGAAGCTGCCCACCGAGGGCGAGTCGCCCGTCGAGGTCGTCCGCCGTCTCGTGGGAGGCGTCGAGCCGGGCCTCATGGCCATCGGATCGCCCCGATTCTTCGGATGGGTCATCGGCGGGACCCAGCCGGTGGCGCTGGGCGTGGACTGGCTGGTCTCGGCGTGGGACCAGAACACGGGGCTCCGCGCGATCGCCCCGGGCGCCGCCGCGGCTGAGGAGCTCGCCGGCGAGTGGCTCGTCGACCTCCTCGGCCTGCCCGAGGCCAGCGGAGTGGGGTTCACCACCGGCGCGACCATGGCGCAGTTCGCGTGCATGGCGGCGGCGCGCGACGAGGTGCTGCGACGCGTCGGGTGGGACGTCGAGACCGAGGGGCTGGCGGGCAGCCCCGGCATCCGCTTCATCGTGGGGGAGGAGCGTCACGGCACGGTGGACCTCGC
>JAPSJU010000385.1 GCA_031178025.1 Agromyces sp.
GCCGACATCCTCGCGCGCATGGAGGTGCGCGTCGACGAGCGCCGATTCGCGGTGCGCCTGGTGGCGACCTCGCGTACCGAGTTCGAGAGCAGCCGGCTCGGCCTCGTGGTGCTGCACCAGCCGGAGCTGGCCGGCGCCGATCTCGTCATCGGCACGCCGGAAGGCGAAGTGCGGCGCACGGTCTTCCCCGTCGACATCGCTCCGCACCAGCCCGCGAAGGACATCCGCACGCTCGCCTGGAGTCACGACGGCGTCGCCACCGAGGTGCGGTTCGAGGGCGACGTCTTCGAGATGGAGGACCAGCGCAACTGGACCGACGCCTCGTACAAGACCTACAGCACGCCGCTGTCACGACCGTTCCCCGTGACCATCGCGGCCGGCGCGGTGATCGAGCAGTCGGCGGCCTTCACGGCGCGACGGGTCGGACCTCCTGCGTCCGGTGCGTCGTCGGATGACCCCGTGGTGGTCGAACTCCTGCCGACGCACCGTCGAGTGCCCGACGTGACCCTCGGCGCATCGACCGTGCCCGACGCCGAGTGGGTCCAGCACCCGCTCCCCGCGGGCGTCGCCGCCGTGCTGGTCGAGCTCGACGCCCGCACACCGTCGTGGCGCGCGGCGCTCGAACGCGCCCGCCGCGAAGCCGGAGTCCTCCCGCTCGACGTGCGCATCACGGCCGCGGACCCGGCCGACGTGCGCGCCGTCGTCGAGGGGGCGGCCGCAGCGGGGCCGGTGGCGCGGCTCGGCGTCTTCGCGGCGCGCGGCCACGTGACCGAGGAGCCGCTCTGGCGAGCGCTCGCGGATGCCGCGAGCCGCGCGGTGCCTCATGCCGAACTCGTCGGCGGCGCCCGATCCCACTTCACCGAGCTCAATCGTCGCCACGGCGAGCTTCCCGCCGAACTGCCGGGCCTCGCGTTCTCGCTGACCCCCCAGATGCACGCGACGGAGCGGGCGCAGCTGACCGAATCGATCCCCATCCAGGCGGCGGTGGTGCGGAACGCGCTCCGCATCGCGGCGGGGCGCCCGCTGCACGTGGGACCGATCACCCTGCGATCCCGTTTCAACACCGTGGCGACGGATGGATCCGGCGAGGACGCCGACCGCGGTCTCGCCGACGGCTACGGCGCGCATCTCGTCGAGGGTGCGACCGACGGGCGGCAGGCATCCGAGGCGGTCCGGGCGTGGACGGTCGCGAGCTTCGCGGCGATCTGCACTGCCGCCATCGAGGGCGGCGAGGTGGCGGGCGTCGACTACTTCGAGACGTTCGGGCCCCGGGGCATCCGGGGAATCCACGGGCCGTTCCCGGTCGCAGAGGCGATCGCGTCGATCGCGTCGATCCGCGGACGAGACCTCCTCGCGCCAGAGGGCGCGCTCCCCGACGGCGTGCACCTGGTCGCCGCGATCGATCCCGACGGCTCGTGGCGCGCGTTCGTCGCGAACCTCTCGGAGCGCACCACGACCCTCGTCCTGCGCCGCGACGATCGTGACCACGAGGTGACCGTCGCGCCGTACCGGGTCGAGGCCCTCGAGCGGGCGGCGATGAACACCTGAGCGGCTGCGCTCAGAAAGTCAAGACCCTGCAAGCGCGCGCCTCGCCGACGGAGGATGAGAGTGGCAGGACGGCGCCCAACCGAGACGGCGCACCACGCAGAGGGGGACGACGATGTCACGAGGCTCCACCACCGAGCAGACCACCCCGAGCATCGACCTCGTGCCGCTGAGTGAGACCACGTGGCGCGTGTGCGACGGCAACTGCGAAGACGGCGACACCCGCAAGATCCTCGGCTACCTCCAATCGGTCGACGGTGAGTTCGAGATGATGTGGATGCGTCCGCGTCCCGGGGTGAGCCGGCGCTATCCGTCGATCGATCTCGCGACCGAGGCGATCGCCGCGCGTGCGCGAACCCTCCCCTAGCCGCGTCGGGCCGACGAGGACGCACCGCGTGCAGCGGTGAGGCATCCGCAGGCCGCACTGTCAAGGGGAAGCGCGCGGTGGCTGCGCGTGCGACCCTGACGATCATGGACACTCAGGACGCCCCGATCCAAGACGGCAGCAACGACGCGAGCGTCAGCGAGAAGATCGCCGGAATCGCCGAGCAGGTCCGCGCCGACGCCGGGCTCGGCAGCGCCGA
>JAPSJU010000069.1 GCA_031178025.1 Agromyces sp.
TGCAGGCACGCTCGGACGTACGACTCCACCGGATTCCCAACGCCGAGTTCGGGCACGGACGCACGCGCAACCTCGGCGCGCGCCTCGCCCGCGGCCGCGTCGTCGCATTCCTCACCCAGGACGCCACGCCGGCCCATGACCGCTGGCTCGACGCCCTCGTCGCGCCGCTCGCCGACGACGACGTGGTGGCGGTCGTCGGTCGGCAGATCCCGCGCACCACGGCGTTCCCGCTGCTGAAGTACGACATCGAGCGGGTCTTCGCGCAACTCGGAGGTGACTCGCTCCCGTCCGTCGTGGACGGGAGCGCCCTGCGAGGTCCGGACCCGGATGCCGCCGCCTTCTACTCGGATGTCAATTCCGCCAGCCTCCGGACGTTCCTCGTGGAGACGCTTCCGTACCGCGACGTGCCCTATTCCGAGGATCTGCTCTTCGCCCGGGACGTCCTCGAGTCGGGGTATCGGAAGGCGTATGCCGCACGGGGCGCCGTGCGCCACTCCAACGACGTCGGCATCCGGGAGTACTCGAGCCGGATGTTCGACGAGACACTGGGCCTGCGCCGGATCGGTCATGAGGTGCGCTCGTACTCGAGGGCGGGGGCGATGCTGCGGGCGGTGAAGGGCGCGCTGGCCGACAGCGTGCGGATCGTGCGCGACCCCGACTATCGCGTCGGCGAGCGAGTGCGCTGGCTCATGGTCAATCCCGCCTACCACGTGGCCCGCTGGAACGGCCTCTTCCACGGGGCTCGCGTCGAGCTCGACGACGAGTCCGCCATCGCACGCCGATCGTGGGAGGCCCGGCAGCGTCGCTTCGCCCGTTGAGGACCCGACCGGCTCCGCCTATTCCGCGGCGAACACGCCGGACGCCGTGGCATCGGCAAGCGCCGTGCGCCAGTCGCGCATCGGCTCCAGGCCGGCCCTCGGCCATGCCGCATGGCCGAGCACCGAGTATGCCGGGCGCGGCGCCGGCCGCACGAAGGCGGAACTGGTCGTCGGGGTGATCCGCTCGGGATCGAGCCCGTTCTCGGCGAGCACCGCGCGTGCGAAGTCGTACCATGTCGCCGCCCCGGCGTTCGTGCCGTGGTAGATCCCCGCCGGAGCGTCGGCGTCGAGCATCGCGACGATCCTCCGCGCGAGATCGCCCGTCCAGGTGGGTTGACCGAGCTGGTCGTCCACGACGGACCAGGTGTCCTTCGAGGCCGCCAGGCGGAGCATGGTGTGCGCGAAGTTCGCGCCATGGGCTCCGTAGAGCCACGCCGTGCGCACGACGAAGGTGCCATCCGGATGGGCCTCGAGCGCGAACTCCTCACCGGCGGCCTTCGTGCGACCATACGCGTTGATCGGGTCGCGAGGGCGGTCCTCCGCGTACGGTTCGGTGGCGCGACCGTCGAAGACGTAATCCGTCGAGATCGTCACGAGGCGAGCGCCGGACCGCGCGCACGCCGCCGCCAGGTTCGCGGGACCGACCGCGTTGACGGCGTAGGCGGCGTCCTCCTCGGCCTCCGCGTCGTCGACCTTCGTGTAGGCCGCGCAGTTCACGACGACGTCGTGGTCCGCGACCGCGGCGGTGACCGCATCGGCATCGGTCACGTCGAGGTCGGCGCGGCCGAGTGCCGTGACCTCGCGCGCTGCCAGGGCCGCCTGCAGGTCGCGTCCGAGCATGCCGCTCGCACCCGTGACGAGGTAGCGCATCGCGCTACTGCCCTTGCGCTCGATAGCGGGCCTCGGTGGCATCCTTCTGCGGCGCCCACCAGGACTCGTTGTCGCGGTACCAGGCGATGGTGTCGGCGAGTCCGCCCTCGAAGTCGGAGAAGCTGGGCTTCCAACCCAACTCGGTGCGCAAGCGCGTCGAGTCGATCGCGTAGCGCAGGTCGTGGCCCGGCCGGTCGATCACGTGATCGTACGCATCGGCGGGCTGGCCGAGCTGGGTGAGGATGAGCTCGACGACCTCCTTGTTGTTGCGCTCGCCGTCGGCGCCGATGAGATACGTCTCCCCGATCTCACCCTTCTCGAGGATCGTGAGGACCGCCGAGGAATGATCGTTCGCGTGGATCCAGTCGCGGACGTTCTCGCCGCTTCCGTAGAGCTTCGGGCGCTGACCGCGGAGCACGTTCGTGATCTGCCGGGGGATGAACTTCTCGACGTGCTGGTAGGGGCCGTAGTTGTTGGAGCAGTTCGAGATCGTGGCCTGGACGCCGAACGACCGCACCCATGCGCGCACCAGGAGGTCACTGCCCGCCTTGGTCGACGAGTACGGACTCGACGGGTTGTAGGGCGTCGTCTCGGTGAACTTCGCCGGGTCGTCGAGTTCGAGGTCGCCGTAGACCTCGTCGGTGGAGATGTGGTGGAAGCGCCGACCGTGCCTGCGTGCCGCCTCGAGGAGCGTGTAGGTGCCGATGATGTTCGTGTCGAGGAACGGGCGCGGGTCCTCGAGCGAGTTGTCGTTGTGACTCTCCGCCGCGAAATGCACCACGGCATCGTGCTCGCCGAACAGCTCGTCCACGAGCGCGGCGTCCTGGATATCGCCCTTGACGAAGCGGAAGCGATCGGCGGGAAGCCCCTCGAGCGACGCGAGGTTGCCGGCATAGGTGAGCTTGTCGAGCACCGTCAGCGTGTGGTCGGTGTTCGAGAGGACGTAGTGGGCGAAGTTGGAGCCGATGAACCCGGCGCCGCCGGTGACGAGAAGTCTTGACACGCGCTCATCCTAGCCAAGGGGCTCCGCCGCTCCCTGCGAGTATCCCCGCCGACGCGTCCGCCCGGCGTCGATGCGCGATGCCCGGCGACGGGCCGTTGCTACACTCAATCGGTGCAGATCCGCGAACTCTCGATCCCCGACGCCTACGAGGTCACGCCCAAGCAGTTCGGCGACGAGCGCGGGGTGTTCCTCGAGTGGTATCGCTTCGATCGACTGGCCGAGGTCGTCGGGCACCCGCTTTCCCTCGCCCAGGCGAATGTCTCCGTCTCACGGCGAGGGGTCGTCCGCGGCATCCACTTCGCCGACGTCCCCCCCAGCCAGGCGAAGTACGTCACCGCCCTCCGTGGTGCGGTGCTCGACTTCGTCGTCGACATCCGAGTCGGCTCGCCGACCTTCGGGAAGTGGGACGCCGTCCGCCTCGACGACGTGGACCGCCGGGCCGTGTACATCGCCGAGGGGCTGGGCCACTGCTTCGTGGCGCTCACGGACGACGCCACGGTGAGCTACCTCGTGAGCGCACCGTTCGACGCATCGCGCGAGCACGGCGTCGACCCGCTCGACCCGGACGTCGGCCTGGTGTTCCCCGCGGAAGCGGGAGAGCTCGTGCTCTCGCGGAAGGACGCCGACGCGCCGAGCCTCGAGGAGGCGGCGGCCTCCGGGCTGCTGCCCACCTGGGAGGCGACGCGAGCCTTCTACGACACGTTGAACGAGGGGAACTGAACGATGCGCGGGATCATCCTGGCCGGCGGCTCCGGCACCCGGCTCTGGCCGATCACGAAGGGCATCTCCAAGCAGTTGATGCCGATCTACGACAAGCCGATGATCTACTACCCGCTGTCGACGCTGATGATGGCGGGCATCCGCGAGATCCTCGTCATCACGACGCCCGAGTACAACGAGCAGTTCCGCGCCCTCCTCGGTGACGGCTCCCAGCTCGGGATCCGCCTCGACTACGCCGTCCAGCCGTCACCGGACGGACTCGCCCAGGCGTTCATCATCGGCGAGGAGTTCGTCGGCGACGAGAGCGTGGCACTCGTGCTCGGCGACAACATCTTCCACGGCACCGGTCTCGGCTCCGCGCTGCGCTCGCACTCCGCCATCGACGGAGCGCTGATCTTCGCGTACCAGGTGAGCGATCCGACGGCGTACGGCGTCGTGGAGTTCGACGAGGCCTTCCGTGCGGTCTCCATCGAGGAGAAGCCGGCCCAGCCGAAGAGCAGCTTCGCGGTGCCGGGGCTCTACTTCTACGACAACTCCGTGCTGGAGATCGCGAAGACCATCGAGCCCAGCGCCCGCGGCGAACTCGAGATCTCGACGGTGAACGAGCGCTACCTCGAGCAGGGCAAGCTCCAGGTCCAGGTGCTCGACCGCGGCACCGCCTGGCTCGACACCGGCACGTTCGAGTCGATGATGCAGGCATCCGAGTACGTGCGGGTGATCGAGGACCGCCAGGGCTTCAAGATCGGGTGCATCGAAGAGGTCGCGTGGCGCGCGGGATGGATCGACGACGAACGGCTGGCCGATCTGGCGGACCAGTACCGGAAGAGCGGGTACGGCAACTACCTCGGTGGACTGCTGCGGCGGTAGCCCAGCGCCTCACGACCCCCGTCGCGCCAGGAGCCACAGGCGGAGGCGGAGCCCGGCCGTCAGCGCCCACCGCACCGGCGCAAGGCCACGGGCCGAGTACTTGCGACGGATGAATCGGATCGCACTCTCGTGGTGCGCCCGCAGCATCCGCGTCGATTCGGTCCTCGTCGACAGTCCGCCGACGTGCGTGGCGGCCGCAGAGGGCTCGTAGAGGTTGGTCCAGCCGGCGAGGCCGAGCCGGTACCCCAGGTCGACGTCCTCGAAGTACATGAAATACCCCTCGTCGAAACCGCCGACGGCGTCGAACGCGGACCTCCGCACGAGGAAGCACGAGCCCGAGAGCCAGCCGGCCGTCCGCTGCTCGGAGGCCGTCGCCCGCTCTCCCCGGTATGAGCGCGTCCATGGGTTCGTCGGCCATGGGTGCCCGAACACGGCATGGCCGACACCCGTGCGCAGGGATGGCACGCTTCGAGCCGAGGGGTAGGTGGTGCCGTCGGGATTCAGGATGCGCGGGCCGATGGCGCCTGCACGGGCGTTGCGGTCCGCGGCGGCGACCAGGATGCCGACCGAATCGGGGGTGAGTGAGACGTCGGGGTTGGAGACCAGGACGTACTCGACGTCGCGGGGAAGCGCCCTGACGCCCTCGTTGACCGCGCCGCCGTATCCGACATTCCGTTGCAACCGCAACAGGACGGCGCCGTGCCCGGCGGCGATCGCCTGCGACGCAGCGGCGTCGCTCGATGCGTTGTCGACGATGACGACATGACGGGGGCGCGGGCTCAGCGCGGCGACCGAATCGAGGAACCCGGGAAGCTGCGCGCTCGAGTTGTACGACACGGTGACCACGGCGACTCGGTCGAGGAGGGCGGTGGGCATCGCATTCGATCATATTGGGCGCTCACCGCCAATCTGCGTCGAGGGCACTCGGGAACCGCTGTCCTCGTCACGCGGCGGTTAGACTGGCATGTCGACGCGGAGGTCGAATCGCGAATATGCGCCCCTGCTGCCGCGCATATCGCCCGACTCACGCCAACATCGAAGGGACCCAGAATTTGGCCTCGCGGGTTGTACACAAGCTGATGCGTCCGTTCCGGGTGCTTCGGGACGAAGGCCCTCGGGAGTTCGCCTCGAGGGTGCTCACGAAGCTGCACGCGAAGGTCGCCCGGCAGAAGCCCGCGATGCTCGTCGATCTGGGCGACGCATCCCGGGTCGACTGGACGATCCGGCCGGTGACGCTCGAGAATCCGACGGTCGTGGCGGACGGGCCGATCGACATCGCCTGGATCATGTCGCCGCCGGGGGATTCGAGCGGAGGGCACCAGAACCTGTTCCGGTTCATCCGCTTCGCGGAGCTCGCCGGCCACCGATGCACGATCTACCTGTACCGGAGCCACGATGCTCCGGTGAGCATTCCCGACATCCGCGCGATGGTGAAGTCCCGATCCGCGTACGCCGATGTCAATGCCGACATCGTCATGTACGAGGAGGCCGGCGTCCGTCCCGGTACGCAGGCGATCTTCGCGACGGGGTGGGAGACGGCGTATCCGGCCTACCTCGACCGGTCCAACGCGAGGCGGTTCTACTTCGTGCAGGACTTCGAGCCGAGCTTCTATCCGCTGGGCACCGAGTTCCTGCTCGCGGAGAACACCTATCGCTTCGGTTTCCACGCCATCACGGCGGGCGCCTGGCTCTCGACGAAGCTGCGCGACGAGTACGGAATGGTGACCGACCACTTCGATTTCGCCGTCGACAAGACGCACTACCGCGTGACGAACACCAGCCGTCGTGACGAGGTGTTCTTCTACGCACGACCGGTGACCGCGCGGCGCGCCTTCGACTTCGGCGTGCTTGCGCTGCGAGAGTTCGCGCGCCTCAAGCCCGACGTCCCCATCAACATGGCCGGGTGGGATGTCTCGGCGTGGGACCTGCCGTTCGAGTACCGGAACCTGGCGATGCTCGACATCACCGAGTTGAACGACGTGTACAACAGGTGCGCCGCGGGCCTCGTGCTGTCGCTCTCCAACATGTCGCTGCTTCCGCTCGAGCTCATGTCGGCCGGCGTCGCGCCGGTCGTCAACGACGGCCCCAACAACCGCCTCGTGTCGGACAACCCGTTCATCGAGTACGTCAGGCCCTCGCCTGGCGCCCTCGCGCGACGGATGGCAGAGGTCATCGACCGCCCCGATGCGCCGCAGCGAGCGATCGAGATGGCCGCCTCCGTCGAATCGGTGAACTGGGAGGACTCGGGCGCCCAGTTCCTGACGGCGTTCGAGAGGGCCATGCGTGGCTAAGGCGCTCGTCGTCGGTGCGAACGGCTTCATCGGCTCCCACCTCGTCGACGCCCTCGCGCACGCCGGCCACGAGGTCACCGCCTTCGACCGATTCAGTTCACAGCGCCCGACCTTCCTGTCGAGCGCGCCGCGGATTCTGGTCGGTGAGTTCCTGAGCCGAGCCGACCTCGAAGGTGCGGTGCAGGGCCAGGACATCGTGTTCCACTTCCTGTCGACGACGACGCCGGCGACCGCAGAGGCGGACCCGACGCTCGACATCCGCACGAACGTCGCGCAGACGGTGGAACTGCTCGAGGCGTGTGCGAGCGCCGGAGTGCGCCACGTGTACTTCGCCTCGACCGGCGGTGCCATCTACGGGCAGCAGGACAAGGTCGAGTACGCCGAGACCGATCGCGCATTGCCCATCTCGCCGTATGCGATCGGCAAGCTCACGATCGAGCACTACCTGAGCTACTTCCGCGCCAAACACGGTCTGCGTTCGACGGTGCTGCGCGTCTCGAATCCGTACGGCACTCGGCAGAGGCCGAACCGCAAGCAGGGGCTGATCCCCATCGCGCTGCGGCAGATCGTGCTCGGGCGGCCCGTCGTCCAGTTCGGTGACGGCTCGATGGTGCGGGACTATGTGTATGTCGAGGACCTCGTGCGGATGATCGTGTCGATCGTCGGGCGCGAGACGCAGTTCGACCTCTACAACCTCGGCAGCGGGAAGGGGTACTCGGTGGTCGAGGTGTTCGACTCCCTTCGCCGGGTCACGGGTCAGGACATCGAGATCGACGTGCGCCCGGTGCCGCCGACGTTCGTCGACCGGGTCGTCCTGAACACCGACCGGTATCGAAGCGAGTTCGGCGAGGCCGGACTCACGACGCTCGACGACGGCGTCCGCCTGACCTACGAGGAGATTCGGAGTCATCCCGGTGCCTGAACGACCGATCGCGACCGTGGCGATCCTCACGTACAACGGCGAGGACTACCTCGAGCGCATCCTCGAACAGCTCCGCAGGCAGGAGATCGATGGGGAGTTCGAGGTGCTCGTGATCGATTCGGGGTCGACGGACTCGACCCTCGACATCGTGCGGCGCTTCCCCGAGGTGCGGCTGCACCAGATCCCGAACGAGGAGTTCGGCCACGGGCGCACCAGGAACCTGGCTGCGCAGCTCGCGAACGGCGAGTTCGTGGCGTACCTCACCCACGACGCGATCCCGACCTCCCCGCACTGGCTGCGAGAGATCACGGCCCCATTCGCGCTGGACGAGGGAATCGTGGCGGTCATGGGCAAGCAGGTGCCGCGCCCGGGCTGCTTCCCGCTGCTGAAGTACGAGATCCACGGGGTGTTCGCCGGGCTCGGACCCGACTTCGGTACATCCGTGTTCTACCGGGACGCGTCGATGACGGATGAGGGCATCCTCGATGCGCTCGGCTTCTACTCCGACGTGAACTCCGCGGCACGTCGGGACTTCCTCACCCAGACGATCCCATACCGTGACGTGCCGTATGCCGAGGACCAGCTCTTCGGCCGCGACCTGATCGAGGCCGGGTACCGGAAGGCGTACGCCCCTCGAGCGGCCGTCGAGCACTCCAACGATCTCACGCTCGCGGAGTACGGCAAGCGGATCTTCGACGAGACCGTCGGGCTGCGCAGGATCGGGTTCCCCATCCCGCCGATGTCCCGTGCCGCCCAGTTGCGACTCACGGTTCGCGGCATCGTGGGCGACACGCTGCGGATCCTCCGCGACCGCGAGTACTCGTGGCGGCGGAAGCTCTACTGGCTCGCCGTCAATCCGGCGTACCAGATCCGCAAGTGGGGCAGCTACCGGCCCTCCACCCTCGTGGACCTCGCCGACGAGGGAGCGATCCGGGCGGGATCGCTGGAACACAGCCGCAAGCGGCGGTGAGCGGGTCGCGACGGTCGGCCCGTCGCCGGGATCACTCGGCGACCTGAAGGGTCGGCAGCACGCGCAGCGTGCCCGCTCCCGGTGAGATGACCGGGACATCGAAGCTCGTCGCACCGGGGGCCTGATCGAAGTTCCGCCCGGTCTCGTCACCGAGGCCGAGATTCAGGACGTACTTGCCCGGACCGATCCGCAGGTCGGGCAGGGTCATCGTCAGGCGATGGATGCCGCGGCTCATCGGAAGCTCCGCCTCGAGATCGAAGCTCGTCACCTCGTAGAGGCGGAGACCGAGCGGGGTCTCGATGGAGAAGCCGAGCCCCCAACCGGGAACCGGCTCGACGCACTCGATCTCGACGTCGACCTCCACGTCGATGCGTCCGTCGGTCACCGCGCTCGTCGAGGAGATCGACCGGAACATGTAGGGGTGCGAGGCGCCGCCATGGGCGGCGGCCTTCGCGGAGCCGCGCCGGTCCGCCTCATACCCGTCGCGCAGTATGCGCAGCCCCTCTGCGGTGTCACCGTCATGCTGGATCACCCCGCCGTGGAGCACCACGACCCGGTCGCACAGGCTCCCGACCTGGTCGGCGGAATGGCTGACGAGCACGATCGTCCGGCCCTCGTGCTGGAACTGGCTGATCTTCTCCATGCACTTGCGCTGGAACGGCTCGTCGCCGACCGCCAGCACCTCGTCGACGAGGAGCAGGTCCGGGTCGACGTGCACTGCCACGGCGAACG
>JAPSJU010000386.1 GCA_031178025.1 Agromyces sp.
TCCGAGCTCGCCCGCCGGCTCGGCGTCGCCGTGGTCACGGCGCGAGAGGCGCTCGTGGCGCTGCGCGAGAAGGGGCTCGTCCAGACCCGTCGGGGGCGCGACGGCGGCAGCTTCGTCACCCACGACCGGGACGCCTCGATGCGGATGATCGACCAACGCCTCCGTGCCCTCAGCCGGATCGAGTTGCGCGACATCTCGCTGCACTACGCGGCCATCGCCGGCATGGCCGCCGAGGTCGCCGCCGACCGCGCGAGCGAGGACGACCTGACCAGCCTCGTCGAGATCGACGCCGGCGCGGACCTGACGACGCCGGGCGGCGCGCGGCGCGCGGTGGGCCGATTCCAGCTCGAGATCGCCGCCGTGAGCCAGTCGCCGCGCCTCGTGCACGAGGAGCTGCGGTTGCAGGCCGAGGCCGGGCCCTTGCTCTGGCTGTGCCTGAGGGAGCAGGATTCTCGTGACCGGAGCCGCGTGGCGCGGCTCGATGTGATCCGCGCCATCCGCGACGTGCGGCCCGACGAGGCACGTCGTGCGACGACCGAGCACATCGCGTCGGCCGTCGAATGGCTCATCGACGAGAAGGTGCGCCTCGAGCAGGCCGCGGACCGGGGCGATGCCGAGGGGCATCTCGCGGCATCCTCGGCCGTCAGACCGGAAGGAGGGGGCCCATGAGCGTCGTCGTCGACACCTCCGCCGAGCACATCGCTCGGCGCATCGCCTCCACGATCGACCCCGTGTTCGCCCTGGTCGACGGGTGGCGCGACGTCCTCGAGGCCCGCCTCGCGGGCGTCGCAGCAGGGGGGACGGACGACGCCGAAGCCCCCACCGCCGCCGCGCTCGACCCCGTCGTCGAGGCCCTCGTCAGCCCGGAACTCGAGGCGGACGGCAGCCTCATCACCGGCGCGGGCTTCGTGGCCGCCCCGGGCTACCTCAGCGACGCGCCATGGCACCTCGCCTGGTGGCTGAGCGGGACGAACACGTTCGGCACGGGCATCGACGGCGTGGCGGCGCGCCTGCGACGGCTCGAGGCGGTGAGCGACCCCGATTCCGAGCAGTTCCGCGACTACACGACCCTGGAGTGGTGGCGCGTCCCGGAGCGCACGGGGACGCGTCATCTCACCGGACCCTACGTCGACTACCTCTGCACCGACGACTACACGGTCACCATCACGACGCCCGTGCGTGCCGGCGGCGAGATGACCGGGCTCGTGGGCACCGACGTCTACGTCGCCCGGCTCGAGCAGGTGCTGCTGCCCGTCATCCGGGAGTCCGGGCGTCCGTGCACGCTCGTGAACGCCTCCGGTCGCATCGTCGCCTCGACCGATGCGCGGCGGGCCACCGGTGCCCTCCTCCGCCTCGAGGGACTCGCTGAGTCGCTCGCGCCGCTTCGCGAGGCGGTGCAGTCCACGGATTCCTCGCGCCTCCCGGGCGGCGCGACGATCGTGCCGTGCGGCGACACCTCGCTCGCGCTCGTGCTCGAAGCCTGAGCGCCGACCGGGGCCGCGGGCCCTTCGTCGACTGCGCCGTGCGCCGCTGCGCCGCATCCGCTTGACTACCCCGGTGGGGTATGTCTAGAGTGGTGCATACCCCACTGGGGTACTACGAGAGAGGATGGACATGGAGAGCATCGAGTACACCGTCACTGGCATGACCTGCGGGCACTGCGAGCAGTCGGTCGCCGAGGAGGTCAGCCGGATCGACGGCATCGCGGGCGTCGACGTGAGCGCACGCACCGGCCGCCTCGTCGTGACCACCGCCGGTTCCGTCGACGACGCCAGCGTCGTCGCGGCGGTCGAGGAAGCCGGATACGCGGCCACCCGCGCCTGACCATGCGCACCCCCCTGAAGCTCGGCCTCTTCGGCCTCGTCCTCGCGGCGCTCTTCGCCGCGAGCTGGGGTGCCGCCTCGGCGCTCATGCCGACGGGCGCGCCTCAGGCCGATGCAGACGGAACCGCACCGGCTGCGGCGCCCGGCACCCATGACGAGCAGGAGGAGCGCGACGGCGCACCGCTCGACGACGCGATCTCAGGAGTCTCCATGAGCAGCACCACGATGCGACTCGCCGACGTGCGGGCTCCCGCCGTCGTTCAGGAGCAGGGC
>JAPSJU010000070.1 GCA_031178025.1 Agromyces sp.
GTCTTGCCGGTGCCACCCGCTCCGGTGACGAGGAGGTTGCGTCGCTCGGCGACCGCCTCGCGCAGGAGCCGCTCCTGGTCGGGGTCGAGCATGCCGGCCCGGGCGAGCGCGGCGAGCGGGAATCCGGCGGCACGCGGAATCCGCACCGAGAGCGCGGTGCCGCTCGTCGAGACCGGCGGCAGCACGGCGTGCACGCGGATGCCCCGGCCCAGCCGCACGTCGACGGCAGGCGTCGCCTCGTCGATGTGACGCCCGCCACGCGCGATCAGCTGCACCGCGAGCGCACGCACCTCGTCTTCGTCGGCCGTCCACCTCGGCTCGGGCTCGGGGCCGGCGCCCCGGTCGACCCAGAGCCCGGACGGACCGTTCACGAACAGGTCGGTGACGGGGCCGGTCGCCGCGAAGCCGGCGAGCGGTCCGAGCACCGAGAGCTCGGCGGCCGATGCGGTCGACTCCGTCACGTTCGGCCGCCCCTCCATCGCCCGAGCCTCCGAGCCATGGGCAGGCACGCCGGAGGATCGAGCCGGCCGGCTCGCCGGCGTGACCGAGGAGCCGGGGCCTCGTTGCCAGGAGGGCGTCGCGACGAAGGGGGTGGTCATGCGACGACGGTAGGGCGGCCCAGGGCGAAGGCGCCGTCCGATCGTGCACCGGAGCGGGGCGAGCCTCCTCCGCACCGTTGTGGAGGAGGACTCGACGGACCGGGCTCTCGGGAATGCGCCCGTTAACAGAAGGGGGCGGCACCCATTGGGGGGAACAGGTGCCGCCTCGGCAGCGCAAGGATTGGGGGGAACCACAGGCGCTGCAGGCCACGAAACGAGTGTTCGGGCGGTACTCAGTGTACGGCGTGGGGGTCGATGCGCAAGCATTTTCTGTCCTCATTTGTGCGGACACACAGGCTTCTCCCCGTACCCGCACAGCAGCGGCCCGCGCCGCCGCGTGCAGGACCTCCGTCGACCGGGCGGAACGGATCCGGGACGAGCACCGCGTGACCGCGAGGTAGTGTGCTGGTTGGGGCAGGCGGCCCACCGATCACGCAATCGCGAAGGAGCGACCGGAGAACCATGACCGTTCAGATCGATCACGCACTCGAGGAGATCAGGCGCTTCCGCCCGAGTCCCGAATTCGCCGCCCAGGCGGTCGCCGACGAGCGACTCTACGAGGCCGCCGCCGCCGACCGGGTGGGCTTCTGGGCCGACCAGGCCCGCCGGCTGCTCCAGTGGGAGAAGCCCTTCACCCGCACCCTCGACTGGTCGGACCCGCCGTTCGCGAAGTGGTTCGAGGACGGTGAGCTCAACGTGGCCGTCAACTGCCTCGACCGTCACGTGGCAGCGGGGAACGGCGACCGCGTCGCCATCCACTGGGAGGGCGAGCCCGGCGACTCGCGCGACCTGAGCTACGCCGAGCTCACCGACGAGGTGAAGCGCGCCGCGAACGTGCTCACGCAGCTCGGCATCGGCGAGGGCGACCGAGTGGCCATCTACCTGCCGATGATCCCCGAGGCGGTCGTGTCCATGCTCGCGGTGGCACGCATCGGCGCCATCCACTCGGTCGTCTTCGGCGGCTTCAGTGCCGACAGCCTGGCCTCGCGGATCGACGACGCCGAGGCATCCCTCGTCATCACGGCCGACGGCGGGTACCGCAAGGGCAAGGTCTTCCCCCTGAAGCCCGTCGTGGACGAGGCCCTCGGCAAGGCCGAGAAGGGCTCCGTCAGGAACGTGCTCGTCGTGCGCCGCGGCGAGAACGAGATCGCCTGGGACGCCGGACGCGACCACTGGTGGCATGAGACCGTTGCGGAGGCCTCGAGCGCGCATGAGGCGAGGGGCTTCGGCGCGGAGCATCCGCTGTTCATCCTCTACACCTCGGGCACCACCGGGAAGCCGAAGGGCATCCTCCACACGACGGGCGGCTACCTCACGCAGGTCGCGTTCACCCACAGGAACGTGTTCGACCTGCACCCGGAGCGCGACGTCTACTGGTGCACGGCCGACGTCGGATGGGTCACCGGCCACTCCTACGTGGTCTACGGGCCGCTCGCGAACGGCGCGACGCAGGTGCTCTACGAGGGCACCCCCGACACGCCGCACCCCGGCAGGTGGTGGGAGATCGTCGAGAAGTACCAGGTCTCGATCCTCTACACGGCGCCGACGGCCATCCGCTCGTTCATGAAGCTCGGCCGGCAGATCCCGCAGGAGTTCAACCTGCGCTCGCTTCGCCTGCTCGGCTCGGTGGGCGAGCCGATCAATCCCGAGGCCTGGATCTGGTATCGCCACGTCATCGGCGGCGGCTCGATCCCCGTTGTCGACACGTGGTGGCAGACCGAGACCGGGGCGATCATGATCTCGGCGCTTCCCGGCGTCACCGACCTCAAGCCGGGCAGCGCCCAGGTGCCGATCCCCGGCATCTCGATCGACATCCTCGCCGACGACGGCACGCCGGTCGAGGGCGAAGGCGGCGGGCTCCTCGTCGTCACCGAGCCGTGGCCGTCGATGCTGCGCGGCATCTGGGGCGATCCCGAGCGCTTCAGGGAGACGTACTGGGAGAAGTTCGGCGACAAGTACTTCGCCGGCGACGGCGCACGGCGCGACGAGGACGGCGACATCTGGCTGCTCGGCCGCGTCGACGACGTGATGAACGTGTCGGGCCACCGGCTCTCGACGGCCGAGATCGAGTCGTCGCTCGTCGCGCACCCGTGGACGGCCGAGGCCGCCGTCGTCGGGGCATCCGACGAGACCACGGGCCAGGCGGTGGTCGCCTTCGTGATCCTCAAGGCGAGCCAGGCCGAGCGGGTGAGCGACCCCGCCGAGGCGAGCGAGGAGCTGCGCCGGCATGTCGCAGCCCAGATCGGCGCGATCGCGCGGCCCCGCCAGGTGTTCATCGTCAACGAGCTGCCGAAGACGCGCTCGGGCAAGATCATGCGGCGCCTGCTGCGCGATCTCGCCGAGGGGCGGGAGGTCGGCGACACGACCACGCTCGCCGACACCTCGATCATGCAGGTGATCAGCGCGCAGGTGCGCTGAGGTCTCGAACGACGGATGCCGCGGCGGGAGCGATCCCTCCGCGGCATCCGTCGTCCGGGTGCGTCGAGCTGCGGCTACGCGAACTCGACGATCAGCTCGAGCTCCACGGGCGAGTCGAGCGGAAGCACCGAGACGCCCACGGCGGAGCGCGCGTGCCGCCCCGCGTCGCCGAAGACCTCGCCGAGCAGCTCGGACGCGCCGTTGATCACGCCGGGCTGCCCGGTGAACGAGGGGTCGGATGCCACGAAGCCGACGAGCTTCACGATGCGCGTGACGCGGTCGAGCGAGCCGAGCTCGGCCCGCACGGCCGCGAGCGCGTTGAGCACGCACGTGCGTGCGTATCCCTTCGCGTCGTCGGCCGTGACGAGGCCCTCCCCCGCGCCGACCTTGCCGGTCGCCGGCAACGCGCCCGCGACGAACGGCAGCTGTCCCGAGGTGTACACGTACGGACCGGTCACGAGGGCAGGCACGTAGGCGGCGACGGGCGGCGCCACATCGGGGAGCTCGATGCCGAGTTCGGCGAGGCGCGCCTCGGCCGACGCCATCAGGCGTCGCCCTCGAACTGCTTGGCCGCCTGCGCGGCAGCGGCGGTGCCCGCGGATGCGGCGGCCGACGACTCGCCGCCCACGGGGCGCTTCAGGTAGGCGACGAGTCCGCCCTCGGGCCCCTGCACGATCTGCACGAGCTCCCAGCCCTCGGAGCCCCAGTTGTTCAGGATGGCCGCGGTGTTGTGGATGAGCAGCGGGGTGGTGATGTACTCCCAGGCCTGCATGCGAGGTCCTCGTCTCTGATCTGCGGATGAGCGTGTGGCGTCGACGACCGGCGTTCGCGGCGGAATCCGAGGCTCGTTCCCGCCGGAATCGGCGTGTCGGGCCGAGGACGGCGCACGCATCCCGTAGCGGGTTTTGTCAGCCTTCTCGGTTAAGCTCCACTATATGTCTGCCCAAAAACGTACGATGAGCGACGTCGGAGCCGGAGTCCTCGGCTTCGTCGGCATGAGCGCCCTCGCCGGCGTGCTCGTCACCGCTGCGGTGACCCCCGCCCTCGCCGTCACCGGTATGGCCGCCAACAACAGCATCTCGATGTTCGAGAACCTGCCCGGCTACCTGGACATCAACGACCTGTCGGAGAAGACCGACATCTACGCCATGCAGCCCGACGGCTCGGCAGCGCATCTCGCATCGTTCTTCGAGGAGAACCGCGAAGAGGTCGAGTGGGATGCCATCAGCCAGTACGTGAAGGATGCCGCGATCGCCGGTGAGGACCCGCGGTTCTACGAGCACGGCGGCATCGACATCCAGGGCACCGTGCGCGCCGCGCTCAACGAGTACGTCATCGGCGGCGCCACGCAGGGCGGCTCCTCCATCACCCAGCAGTACGTCAAGAACGTGCTCATCAACAACGGCGTGAAGGAAGCGACGACCGAGGAGGAGAAGGAGGCGGCGTACGATGCCGCCACCGCGACGACTCCCGAGCGCAAGCTCAAGGAGATGCGGTACGCGATCGCCCTCGAGAAGAAGTTCTCGAAGGACGAGATCCTCAAGGGCTACCTCAACATCGCCGCCTTCGGCGGCCGCGTCTACGGCATCGAGTCGGCTGCGAACTACTACTTCGCCAAGAGCGCCGCGGACATCACGCTGCCCGAGGCCGCGAGCCTCATCGCGATCGTGAACAATCCGGAGAAGTTCCGCCTCGACTACCCCGACAGCGAGACGAACGGCGTCAACTCGGTGAACGACAAGGGCGAGCCGACGCCGTACGCCGCCAACAAGGAGCGGCGCGACTACATCCTCGAGCAGATGCTCAAGGAGAAGAAGATCACGCAGGAGGAGCACGACGCTGCCGTCGCGACGCCCATCGCCCCGGTGATCACCGAGCCGAGCACCGGCTGCCAGACCGCGCAGGGCAGCGCCTTCTTCTGCGACTACGTGAAGAACGTGATCCTCAACGAGTTCGACGATCCGGCGACCGACGTCGACGAGGGGTCGCGGATGCTCCGCGAGGGCGGCCTGCAGATCTACACCACCCTCGACCTCGAACTGCAGAACCGAGCCGAGACGGCGATCGCCGAGAACGTCCCCTACACCGATCCGCGGTTCGCCGTCGGCTCGGTGGCCGTGACGGTGCAGCCGGGAACCGGCAAGATCCTGGCGATGGCGCAGAACAAGAAGTACACCGAGGATCCCGATGTCGCTGCGGCGGATCCGACGTACACCTCGGTGAACTACAGCACGGACTTCAACTACGGCGGCTCGAGCGGACTGCAGCCCGGCTCGACGTACAAGGTGTTCACGCTCGCGGAGTGGCTGAACCAGGGCCATTCGCTGACGGAGTCGTTCAACGGGTCGCGGCGCGGCTTCTCGTCGTTCACCGACAGCTGCAACGGCGACTGGAGCGGTGAGCCCTACAACCCGCGCAACGACGACGGTCGGATCGCGTACAACGCCGTGGACGCCACGAAGTGGTCGGTCAACTCGAGCTTCATGGCGATGGCGCAGCAGCTCGACCTCTGCAAGATCAAGCAGACGGCGCAGGCGTTCGGCATCCACCGTGCCGACGGCGGCGAACTGCAGATGAACCCGTCCGACGTGCTCGGCACGCAGGAGATCGCGCCGGTCACGATGGCGGCGGCGTTCGCGGGCATCGCGAACAACGGCACGACGTGCACCCCCATCGCGATCGAGCGCATCGTGAACGCGAAGGGCGAGGAGATCACGCCCCCCGCATCGACCTGCACGCAGTCGGTCACGCCCGAGGTCGCCCATGCGATGGCCTACGCCATGCAGGAGACGTTCGCCGGCGGCGGCACCGCCGTGGCGTCCAACACGTACACGGGCGTGCCGCACATCGGCAAGACCGGCACGACGGACGGCGCGAAGGACACGTGGATGATCGGCGCGAGCACCAAGGCCGCCACGGCGGTCTGGGTCGGCAACGTCGTGGGCGACGCGAACCTTCGCGATCTGTGGTTCGACAGCGGCGGGGCCGCCACCGCGCGTCACCGGATCTGGCCGGCCATCATGGAGGTCGCCGACAACAAGTACGGCGGGGATGCGTTCCCCGAGCCGGATTCCTCCGCGTTCCGGCAGGTGCTCATCGACATCCCCGAGGTGACCGGGCTCTCGCTCGAAGAAGCGCGGAAGGCGATCGAGGAGGCCGGCTTCGTCTTCGAGGACGGCGGCCAGCAGGACTCGGATCTGCCCGCCGGAACGGTGTCGGGAACCGACCCGTCGGGTCAGGCGGGTCGCGGCACGACCATCCGGGTCTTCACGAGCAACGGACAGGGCACGACCGTGCCCGACCTGGCCGGGATGACCTCGCAGGAGGCGAAGTCCGCCCTCGACCAGGCGGGGCTCAAGCTGAAGGCGTCGGGCAATCCGGCTGCCGAGGCCACGGTCGAGAGCCAGAGCCCGGCTGCGGGCTCGGCGGTGAAGCGCGGCACCGAGGTGACCGTGACCTTCGCCAACCCGGGCGGCGGCGATGACGAGGGCGACGAGGGCGACGTCGTGCCGGGCGTCGGTTGACCGGCACCATGGCGCCTGCCGTGCGGATCGCACTCGCGATCGGCGCGGCAGGTGCCGGGGCGCTCGCCTGGGGAAGCCTCGTCGAACGCACCCGATGGACGCTGCGGCGCGCCGACGTTCCGGTGCTCCCGACCGGGGCGGCACCGATCCGGGTGTTGCACATCTCCGACCTCCACATGGCGCCCTGGCAGCGGAAGAAGCAGGAGTGGGTGCGCAGCCTCGCGGCGCTCGAGCCCGATCTCGTCGTCGACACGGGTGACAACCTCGGGCACGAGCGAGGCATCGAGGGCATCCGTCGGGCCCTCGAACCGTTCCGTGGCGTTCCCGGCATCTTCGTCAACGGATCGAACGACTACTTCGGCCCTGCCGTGAAGAACCCCTTCGCGTACTTCGGAGGCCCGTCGGGTCACGTCGCTCGCGCGAATCGCCTCGACATCGGCGAGCTGCACGCCTTCTTCGCCGAGCTCGGCTGGCGGGACCTCGACAACACGGCGACCGCCATGAACCTGCGCGGTACGCACTTCGAGTTCTTCGGCGTCGACGATCCTCACCGTGGATACGACCGCCTCGACCTGATCACGAGCGCGATCGACGAGCTCAGGTCCGACGACGTGCTCGGCGACGACTCGTGGCCCGACGCGGCATCCGCGCCCGCCCGCCGCCCGACCGTCACGGTCGGCGTCGCGCACGCCCCCTACCAGCGGGTGCTCAACTCGTTCGTGAATCACGGCGCGCAGCTCATGCTGGCCGGGCACACGCACGGCGGCCAGGTCTGCGTCCCGGGGCTCGGCGCCCTGGTCACGAACTGCGACATCCCGCGCGACCAGGTGAAGGGGCTCAGCATCTGGCGGCACGGGCTGCGCTCGGCGTTCCTCAACGTGTCCGCCGGGCTGGGCACCTCGATCTACGCGCCGGTGCGCTTCGCGTGCCCGCCCGAGGCGACGCTGCTGACCCTCGTGCCGGCCGAGTAGCTGGTCGGGCGGATCCGTTTTATCGGCTATCCTTGTGGAGGCCGCTCAGGCCACCGGGGTGTGGCGCAGCTTGGTAGCGCGCGTCGTTCGGGACGACGAGGTCGCAGGTTCAAATCCTGTCACCCCGACCGGTGAAGGCCCCCTCCCAGGAGGGGGCCTTCGTCATGCCGGGCCGCGTGTGTGCGCACGTCGTGCGTCCGCTCGGCGCTCAGGGTCGACCGATGCCCCGATACGCCCACCCCGCCGCGCGCCACGCCACGGGATCCAGCACATTGCGCCCGTCGATGATGCGCCGCCCGCGGACGAGTCCGGCCGTGTGCTCGGGATCGAGCGCCCGGTACTCCCGCCACTCGGTGACGAGCACCACGAGGTCGGCGTCGCGGAGCGCCTCCCGTGCCGAGCTCGTGTAGTCGAGCTGCGGATGCCGCAGCCGCGCGTTCTCGATGCCCTCGGGGTCGGTGGCGACGACGTCGGCGCCGAGGCCCTTCAGCGTGACCGCGACGTCGAGGGCGGGCGAGTCGCGCACGTCGTCGGACTCGGGCTTGAACGTGACCCCGAGCACCGCGACCTTCTTGCGGAACACCGAACCGTCGAGGGCGTCGACCGCGAGGTCGACGACGCGTTGGCGCTGGCGCAGGTTGATCGTGTCGACCTCCTTCAGGAAGGCGAGCGAGTCGCCGCGCCCGAGCTCGTCCGCGCGGGCGGTGAAGGCGCGGATGTCCTTGGGGAGGCAGCCGCCGCCGAATCCGACGCCGGCGTTGAGGAAGCGGCGGCCGATGCGGGCGTCGTGTCCGATGGCGTCGGCGAGCGCGGTGACATCGGCCCCGGTGACGTCGGCGATCTCGGACATGGCGTTGATGAACGAGATCTTCGTCGCGAGGAAGGCGTTCGCGGCCACCTTCACGAGCTCCGCCGTGGCGTAGTCGGTGACGATGCGGGGCGTCCCGGCCTCCAGCGCGGCCCGGTAGACCTGATCGAGCACGGATGCCGCAGCCATGCCCTGCTCGCCTGCGGCGACGCCGTACACGAGCCGGTCGGGCTCGAGCGTGTCCTTCACGGCGTAGCCCTCGCGGAGGAACTCGGGGTTCCAGGCGAGACGCGCGCCGGGGGCCTCCCGGGCGATGAGGGCGGCGAGTCGTGCGGCGGTGCCGACCGGCACGGTGCTCTTGCCCACGACGAGGGCGCCGTCGGCGAGGTGGGGCAGGAGCGACGTGAACGCGGCATCGACGTACCGGAGATCGGCGGCGTGCGTGTCCGCGGCCTGCGGTGTGCCGACGGCGACGAAGTGCACCTCCGCGTCGGCGGCATCCGCGAGGTCGGTGCTGAAGCGCAGACGCCCGGTGGCCGTTGCCGACGTGAGGATCTCGGGAAGCCCCGGCTCGAAGAACGGCGGCCTCCCGGCGGCGAGCGCGGCGATCTTGCCCTCGTCGACGTCGATGCCGATCACGTCATGTCCGAGCTCGGCCATCGCCGAAGCGTGGACGGCGCCGAGATAGCCACAGCCGATCACGGAGATGCGCATGCGGGTCCTTTCATCGACCGTTCCATTCTGTCCTAGACGACGCGTGCGGCATCCGCTCGGCTCCGCCCGCTCGCCCAACGCAGCCCCTGCTCGAGGGGTCCCCGTCCGAGGTGACGGCGCCA
>JAPSJU010000387.1 GCA_031178025.1 Agromyces sp.
CGCTGTTCTCGTGCGACACGGGCGACGCCATCGCGGACGCGGCGCCGGCAGCCGTGCCCGAGGCGGCCGTGGAGGCGCCGCCGCAGGCGGCGACGGAGCCCGGTCCGGTCATCGCAGAGCCGGCCGGATCGGACTCCGCGCACGCGGACGAGGCGCGAGAGCCGACCCTCGTCGGCTACGGTGCCCGCGACGACGGGGCGCCCAGGCGCCGTGCGCGCCGCACGCCGGCTCCTGCCGAGAACCTGGTGCCCGCGATTCCCGGAGATGCCCGGCTCGACGCGGATGGCGCTCCGCCGCCCGGCCGTCGGCTCGACACCCCCCGGGCCGACGCCGACCTGTCCACCGGCGCCCCGGAACGGCCGCGGTCGACGCCGCCCGTGCGCAAGCTCGCGCGAGACCTCGGCGTCGATCTCGCCACGGTCGCCGGCACGGGGGAGCGGGGGCTCATCACCCGCGCCGATGTCGAGGCGGCGGCATCCGCAGCGGGTGCCGGTGCTGCACCGCAGCAGGCGGGTGCCGCTGCACCGCAGCTCGTCGACGACGTGTCCGGAGCGACGCGGATCCCCATCAGGGGCGTGCGCAAGCACACCGCCGCGGCGATGGTGCGGAGTGCGTTCACCGCACCGCATGTCACGGAGTTCCTGACGGTCGACGTCACGGCGACGATGCAGCTGCTTCGGAGCATCCGGGACGACCGCGCCTTCGCCGGGCGCAAGGTGACGCCGCTCACCATGGTCGCGAAGGCGGTCTGCATCGCCGTCGGCCGGACCCCCGAGGTGAATTCGCGGTGGGACGAGGCGTCGCAGGAGATCATCCAGTTCCGCGGGGTGAACCTCGGCATCGCGGCCGCGACCGGCCGCGGGCTCGTCGTGCCCAATGTGAAGGGCGCCGAACGGATGACGCTGATCGAACTCGCGGACGCCATCGCCGCGCTCGCCGAGACGGCGCGGGCGGGGCGCACGGGACCGGCGGACCTGGCCGGCGGCACGATCTCGATCACGAACATCGGAGTCTTCGGCATCGACTCGGGCACCCCGATCCTGAATCCCGGCGAGGCGGCGATCGTGGCGATGGGCGCGGTGCGCCGTCAGCCCTGGGAGCATCGCGGGAAGATCAGGCTCCGCGAGGTCATGACGCTCAGCCTCTCGTTCGACCACCGACTCGTCGACGGGGAGCAGGGCTCCCGCTTCCTCGCCGATGTGGGCGCGATCCTCCGAGACCCCGGGCGGGCCCTGACGATGGTGTGACCCGCGGGCATGGCGGGATCGGGCGATCGGCGAGAGGATGGGCGCATGGACGGACGCCGCATCCTCTCGCCGGACGAGACCGCCGATGACCTCGCGAGCACGCCGTTCCGGCACGCGGGGGACCACCTCCGAGGAGCCTTCGCGACGGCGGACTTCCGCAGCGCCGTGCAGTTCCTCGACGCGGTCGCGGTCGTGGCCGATGAACTGCGCCACCACCCCGACGTGCGACTCGGGTGGGGGCGCGTGGAGTTCCTGCTGAGCTCGCACGACGTCGGAGGGGTCACCGTCCGCGACGTGGCGCTCGCGGAACGCATCCGCGCGATCGCCGACGAGCAGGGAGCGGAACCGGCCTAGTCGGGCGACGTGCGATCGAGCCGGTACACGAACTCCTCGATCTCCGCGTTCCGCGCGTTCGCGAAGCTCCGCTCGGTACCGACGTGCCGGAACCCGAGCTTCTCGAGCACGGCGATGGAGCCCGCGTTGTCGGCGGCGACGCGCGCGCGGATCGGGCGTTCCCGCAGGACGTCGAGGAAGAGGCGCATCGCGCGCGTGGCGATGCCCTCGCCCCAGTGCGCGGGATCGATCCAGTAGGTGACCTCTGCCCCCTCCGCATCGAACCAGCGCGCGACGCTGCCCACGATGACTCCATCGGCACGTACGGTTCGCGCGTCGATGCGCGGGTCGTCGATGAGGCGGCGCCAATGGGCGTCGAACGCGGCGCGATCCGTGGGATCGGGCGGGGTGAAGGCGGCCATCCGCACCGCCGTCTCGTCCTGCTCGAATCCGAACAGCGCGTCGAGATCCTCAGCGCGGGTCGCGCGCAGGGTCACGACATGAGGCTCGCCC
>JAPSJU010000388.1 GCA_031178025.1 Agromyces sp.
TCCGTCACCTCGGCGAGGAACGGCACCAGGTAGGTGACGGCCGACTGGATGGCCACGAAGATGAGCGCTGCGAGCGCGAGCACGGCGATCACGGGCGGGGCGAAGGCGAAGCGGGCCTGGCCGGCGGCGCCGCTTCCCGGTGGCGTCGGCACGGAGGGGAGCGTGCGGAGGGCGATGACCAGGATGGCGACGGCGACCGCGACGATGCCGGTGAACGATCCGCGCCAGCCGACCGCGTGTCCGAGCAGCGTGCCGAGCGGCAGGCCGAGGGCACTGGCCGAGGCGAAGCCGGTGATGACCACGGCCATGGCGCGGCCGGCGCGCTGCGGCGGCACGATCGTCGTCGCCATCACCATGGCGGCGGCGATGAACAGGCCCTGCGCCGCACCGATGACGACACGGGCGACGAGGAAGGTCTCGTAGCCGGCGCCGAACGCGGGCAGGAGGTTCGCGAGCACGAACACGAGCAGCGTGGCGAGCAGCACTCGGCGCCGGTCGAACCGGGTCGTGAGCAGCGTGAGCACCGGCCCGCCCACCGCGAGGCCGACGGCGTTGGCGGTCACGAGCGCACCCGCTGCCGGGACCGTCACCGCCAGGTCCACGGAGATCAGGTCGATCAGCCCCACGACGAGCATCTCGGCGCAGCCCATCACGAACGCACCGGCGAACAGCACGGCGAGCACGGGCGTCGGACGCGTGGTGGCGTGGAAGGTGGTGCGGCGGTCGGTCATGTCTCACTCCCTCGAAATGTGCAACGCCATGGTTGCATACACGACTCCGAAATGCAACCGTTTTGTTGCATCTAATCGGTCGTCGCATGGCTGCCCGGGTCAGGGGTGACGGTGAGCAATGCTCAGCACTAGACTCTGGCCAACCGGCTGGGGAGGCGCCATGGCCGACGCACACGTGCTCGAGTTGCGGATCCACGGCATCGCGAACGCGCCGCCTGCCGCGACGCTCTGCACGGCCGACGAGCTGGTCGAGCGCAAGGACGGGGACGAACAGGGGTCGTTCTGGCGCATCAAGCCGGTCCGCGGCAACGACGACGCCCCCGAGCTCCCGCACGTCGGCGGACGGCATCGTGCCGCGCACGACGAGCGCGACGACGAGCACGAGCGCCAGGATGCCGCCGCTGCGCCGCCCTCGGCGGCCGCACCGCCCGGCGCGCGGATCACCACCGAGGCGTACTCATGGGGCAACCAGGCCCGGTCGGGCGGATCCGCGCTCGCCCTGATCTGGCGCGCGGTCGTGCACCTCGGTTGGTTGCTCGTGCTGCCGTTCGGCCTCTGCAACCTCGCCTACTGGGCCCGCCGCGACATCAAGGGCGAGCAGGAGAGCCCGAAGTGGTGGGCCGGTGGCGCGGGCGCCGGCGCCATCCGCGTCTTCGCCCTGCTGCAGACGCTCTTCTACACCGTCGGGCTGCTCACCGTCTCGGTGCATCTCATCGGCCTGCAGTGCTTCAGGCCGAGCGGCGGCGGCGATGCCGGGCACTACGCGTGCGCCGCGCTTCCCGGATGGCTCGACTTCCTCGCCGACTGGAGTCCCACCGCGCGGGCCGCGCTGCTGGGCATCGTGCCGGTGGTGGTCATCCTGTTCGTGTACGGCATCGTGCTCAGGGCCCGCGGCGGCTTCCACCCCGACCGTTCGTTCGACGACGAGCCGATGTCGCGTGAGGATCGCGACGCCGATCCCGCCGATCCCCCGAGGCCGCCGCTGCTGGCCACGGCGGGCTTCTGGCAACGGGCGAGGATCGCGAGCACGTCGGAACGGACGCACGTCGCTGCGGCGCTGTCGCTCGTGCTCTTCCTGCTCGCGGCCGATGCGCTGCTCGATGCGGTGCAGCTGGAGCCGCTCGAGCTGCTCACCCGCTTCGACCACGCCGCGTCATCCGCCCCCATCCCCTACGTCGCCGCGGTCATCGCCGCCATCGTGCTCCTGGGCACGTTCGTCATGGCGTTCGTCACCGGGCTGAGCGGCAGGCTCACCGGCGACCGGGTGAAGCGCCGGTACGCCACCGTGCTGCTCGCCGTCTCGGCGCTGGGCTACGCGGTGTGGACGATCTTCGCGATCGTCCTGACGCGCACCGACACGGA
>JAPSJU010000071.1 GCA_031178025.1 Agromyces sp.
GGACGTCGTCGAGCGTGCCCGCGAGCTCGGCCTGAACCTCTGGCAGGCGGACGAGACGACGGTGCACCTCGCCGTCGACGAGACCACGACCGCCGAGGAGCTCGCACGCGTCGTCGAGGCCTTCGGCTTCGACGGGCGCCCCTCCGTGACCGCGCCGCTGCGGGAGCTGCCCGCGAGTCTTCCCGTTGCGCTCCGGCGCACGAGCGCATACCTCGAGCACCCGGTCTTCAACACGCATCAGTCCGAGACGCAGATGATGCGGTACCTCAAGCAGCTCGCCGATCGCGACTACGCCCTCGACCGCGGCATGATCCCGCTCGGCTCCTGCACGATGAAGCTCAACTCCGCGACCGAGATGCAGTCGGTCACGTGGCCCGAGTTCGCGAACCTGCACCCGTTCTCGCCCGAGGGCGACGTCGTCGGCACGCTCGGCCTGATCGAGCAGCTCGAGGACTGGCTCGCCGAGGTCACCGGATACGACACCGTGTCGCTGCAGCCGAACGCCGGCAGCCAGGGCGAGCTCGCGGGACTCCTCGCCATCCGCGGCTACCATCGCGCGAACGGCGACGAGACGCGCGACGTCTGCCTCATCCCCTCGAGCGCGCACGGCACCAACGCGGCATCCGCGGTGCTCGCGGGCATGCGGGTCGTCGTCGTCGCGTGCGACGAGCTCGGCAACGTCGACCTCGACGACCTGCGGGCGAAGATCGCCGAGCACGCCGACCGCATCGCCGCGCTCATGATCACGTACCCGTCGACCCACGGCGTGTACGAGCACGAGATCACGCAGGTCACGCAGGCGGTGCACGACGCCGGCGGTCAGGTGTACGTCGACGGGGCCAACCTCAACGCGCTCCTCGGCTTCGCCCGTTTCGGAGACTTCGGCGGCGACGTGTCCCACCTCAACCTGCACAAGACGTTCTGCATCCCGCATGGCGGGGGCGGGCCGGGCGTCGGCCCCGTCGCAGCGAAGGCGCACCTCGCCCCGTTCCTCCCGGGACATCCGCTCGCGCAGCGCACCGGCCACTCCGGCGGCGTCACGCATGACGGCGGACCGGTCTCGGCGGCGCCGTACGGCAGCCCGTCGATCCTTCCCATCTCATGGGCGTACGTCCGGATGATGGGCGCCGAGGGGTTGAAGCAGGCGACCGCGTCGGCCGTGCTGGCCGCCAACTACGTCGCGGCCCGCCTTCGCGACCACTTCCCGGTGCTCTACACGGGCGACAACGGACTCGTCGCGCACGAGTGCATCCTCGACCTGCGACCGCTCACGGCGGCGACGGGCGTGACGGTCGACGACGTGGCGAAGCGCCTCGTCGACTACGGCTTCCATGCGCCCACCATGTCCTTCCCCGTCGCAGGCACGCTCATGGTCGAGCCGACGGAGTCGGAGGACCTCGCCGAGCTCGACCGGTTCGTCGAGGCGATGATCGCGATCAGGGCCGAGGCCGACGCCGTGGGCCGCGGCGACTGGCCGGCGGAGGACAACCCGTTGCGGAACGCGCCGCACACGGCCGAATCCGTCATCGCGGGGGAGTGGACGCATCCCTACTCGCGCGAGCAGGCGGTGTACCCCGTGCACTCGCTCGTCCGCAACAAGTACTGGGCTCCGGTACGCCGCATCGACCAGGCCTACGGCGACCGCAACCTCGTGTGCGCCTGCCCCCCGGTCGAGGCGTTCGCCTAGCGGTCCGCGACCCCCGACGGATCGTCGCGACGGTCCTCGCCTTCAGTCGGCCGGCGGCGCGAAGAGCGCCGGCCACCAGGCGACGGCGAGCGGGTATCCGATGAAGGAGACGAGGTCGAGGATCCAGTGGGCGACCACGAGCGGCATCGTGCGTCCCCACCGGTGGTAGCACCAGCCGAACACGATCCCCATCGCCACGTTCCCGGCGAACGGCCCGAAGCCCTGGTAGAGGTGGTAGGTGCCGCGGAGGACCGCACTCGAGAGGATGGTCGCCCACGGCCCGATGCGCAGCTCGCGGAAGCGCGTGAAGAGGTAGCCCACGACGATCACCTCCTCGACCAGCGCCGCCTCGAGGGCGGCGAGGACGAGGATGGGCACCGTCCACCAGTGGGTGTCGAGCGGGGACGGCACGACCGTCACGGTCCAGCCGGCGAGGCGGCCGACCGCGTAGAGGGCGATGCCGGGGACGCCGATGAGCGCGACGAGCGCGAGACCGGATGCCGCGTCGCGACCCGGTCGCGTGAGGTCGAACCCGATGCGGCGGAACGGGTTCCCGCTCGGCTGCGCCAGCAGGTAGAGCGCGAGCGCCACGACGAACACCCCGAAGAACACGTCGAGGAACTGGTACGTGAAGTCCAGCCACTCGCGCGTCGCCCGTGAGGGATTCAACGCCGCCGACTGCTCGGCGAGCGGGCGATCATCGGTCACGCGGGCGACGATCGAGACGATCGAGTAGACCGCCGACGCCCCGAGCGACAGCCCGAGCACGATGAGCACTTCGAGTCGGAGGCGCCGTGCATCCTGCATGGGGGTATCCTCGCATGATGCGCGCCAACGCAATGATCATGCGTCATTGCTGACGAATACGCAGCGAGGTGGGGCGCTAGGTTGCGCATCGGTAACGGTTTCCATCCCCGCTTGGCTTGTTGGTGAACCGTTCGTAGTCTCATACCACCAGCGCACAGTGCGGCCACGAACCGTCCTGCCCACGCGCATATCTCACAGGAGGAACATTGAAGATCAAGAGAATCGGCGTCGCCGCCATTGCTCTTGCTGCCGCCGGCGCTCTTGCGCTTTCCGGCTGCACGAGTGGTGGAGAGGAGCCCACGGGCTCCGCGGGTGACCCCAGTGCGATCATCACGACGAACGGCTCCGAGCCGCAGAACCCGCTGATCCCGACGAACACGACCGAGACCGGCGGCGGCAAGATCGTCACGTCGATCTTCGCGGGTCTCGTCTCGTACACGGCCGAGGGCGAGATCGAGAACGACGTCGCCGAGTCGATCGAGTCCGAGGACGGACAGCACTGGACCGTCACGCTGAAGGAGGGGCAGACCTTCACCAACGGTGAGGACGTCACGGCCAACTCGTTCGTCGACGCGTGGAACTACGGCGCGCTGTTCAGCAACGCCCAGGGCGCTTCCTACTTCTTCGACAACATCGAGGGCTTCAGCTACGAAGAGGACTCCGAACTCACGGGCCTCACGGTGGTCGACGACCGGACCTTCACGGTCGACCTGGTCGCGCCGGAGGCCGACTGGCCGCTCCGCCTCGGCTACACGGCGTACTTCCCGCTGCCCGAGGTCGCGTTCGAGGACATGGAGGCCTTCGGTGAGAACCCGGTCGGCAACGGCCCGTACATGCTGGCCGGCGACGACGCGTGGGCGCACGACGAGAAGATCGACCTCGTCGTGAACCCCGACTACGACGGTGTTCGCAAGGCCCAGAACGGCGGCCTCACGATCATCTTCTACGCCTCCCAGGACGCGGCGTACGCCGACGTGCAGGGCGGCAACCTCGACGTGCTGGACGCGGTGCCCGACTCGGCGCTCGAAACCTATGAGGACGAGTTCGGCGACCGCGCGGTCAACCAGCCCGCGGCCATCTTCCAGGGCTTCAACATGCCGTACTACCTCGAGCACTGGAGCGGCGAGGAAGGCAAGCTCCGTCGCGCGGCCATCTCGATGGCGATCAACCGCGAGGAGATCACCGACGTGATCTTCCAGGGAACGCGCACGCCGGCCACCGACTTCACGTCGCCCGTCATCGCGGGCTGGACCGACGAGCTCGAGGGTGCCGAGGTGCTCGACTACAACCCCGAGGAGGCCCAGGCCCTCTGGGCCGAGGCCGAGGCGATCGCCCCCTACGGCGACACCGTCTTCGACCTCGCGTACAACGCCGACGGCGGCCACCAGGCCTGGGTCGACGCGGTCGTGAACAGCATCGCCAACACCCTGGGCATCCAGGCCGTCGGCAAGCCGTACCCGACCTTCGCGGCGGCGCTCGACGACCGTGAGAACGAGCGCCTCACCGGCGGCACGCGTGCCGGCTGGCAGGGCGACTACCCCTCGATGTACAACTTCCTCGCGCCGCTGTACCAGACCGGCGCCGGGTCGAACTACGAGGGCTACTCGAGCGAGGAGTTCGACTCGCTCGTCAAGGAGGGTGCTCAGGCCGGGACCGTCGAGGAGGCCACGGAGATCTTCCAGCAGGCTCAGGAAGTCCTCCTGGAGGACCTCCCCTCGATCCCGCTGTGGTACTCCAACGTGACCGGCGTGTCGGCTGACACCGTCGACAACGTGGTGTTCGGTTGGGACTCGGTGCCGCTGTACCACCAGATCACGAAGGGCTGAGGCGCAACCCGCCTATAATCCCTGAGGCTTGATGTCCGGGGCGGAAACGCCCCGGACATCATGCTGACCTAAGCTCGATTCTGTGATTGGTTCTCATGCTCTCAGCGACGACAACTGAGGAGAGCTGATGCTCTGGTACACCGGTAAGCGTCTTCTCCAAGTCATTCCCGTGCTCCTCGGAGCCACCTTCCTCATCTACTTCATGGTGTTCGCCATGCCGGGCGATCCGATCGCGGCGCTCTACGGTGACCGCCCGCCGGCTCCCGGCGTGATCGAACAGATCCGCGAGCAGTACCACCTGAACGACCCGCTCATCGTCCAGTACTTCTACTACCTGGCCGGCATCTTCCAGGGCGACTTCGGCGTCTCGTACTCGGGACAGCCCGTGAACGAGATCCTCGCCCGCACGTTCCCCGTGACGATCCGACTCGCCCTCCTCGCGATCTTCTTCGAGATGGTCGCCGGTATCGTCATCGGCCTCGTCAGCGGCCTGCGCAAGGGCGGCATCTTCGACGCGACCGGCCTCGGCGCGAGCCTCGTGATCATCTCGCTGCCGATCTTCGTGGTCGGCTTCGCCGCGCAGTACTTCCTCGCCATCCAGTTCGGGTGGTTCCGGCCGACGGTGTCGTCCGGTGCGCCGATCCAGGACCTGATCCTGCCGGCCCTCGTGCTCGCGACGGTGGGCTTCGCCCAGATCGTGCGTCTCACCCGGTCCTCGGTCATCGAGACCTCCGGGCTCGACTTCGTGCGAACGGCATCGAGCAAGGGGCTCACGCGACGTCGCGTGGTCCCCGTGCACATCCTGCGCAACTCGCTGATTCCGGTCGTGACCTACCTCGGCACCGATTTCGGCGTGCTGCTCGTCGGTGCGACCGTGACGGAGGGCATCTTCAACGTGCCCGGCGTCGGTCGCACGCTCTATCAGGCGGTGCTCCGCGGAGAAGGGCCCACGGTCGTGTCCTTCGTGACGATCATGGTGCTGATGTACCTCATCGTGAACCTCCTGATCGACCTTCTCTACGCCGTGCTCGACCCGAGGATCCGATATGCCTGACCACAATCCGTCGACGCCGCCCACGAGGCGACTCGAACACTACGTCGCGCCGCTCGAGGAGACCCCGCTCGAGGCGATCGACACCATCAAGACCGACGGCAAGCCCTCCAACCTCTGGATCGACGCCTGGCACGACGTGCGGCGCCGCCCGATGTTCTGGATCTCGGCCGCGCTGATCCTGCTCGTCGTCATCGTCGCGCTGTTCCCCACGTGGTTCACGCAGGTGCCGCCGAACTCCGGCTGCCAGCTCTCGAACAGCAACGGCACACCGTCGGCGGAGCATCCGCTCGGGTACACCCGGCAGGGCTGCGACATCTTCTCGCGCATCGTCCACGGCGCGGGCACCTCGCTCTCGGTCGGCATCATCGTGACCGTGCTCGTGTTCACGCTCGGCGTGCTCTTCGGATCGTTCGCCGGGTACTACGGCGGCTGGATCGACAGCGTGCTCTCGCGCTTCGGCGACATCTTCTTCTCGATCCCCTACATCCTCGCGGCCGTCGTCATCATGTCGGTGCTCGCGAACTACCGGAACGTCTGGGTCATCTCCCTGGCGATCGGATTGTTCGCATGGCCGGCCACGGCGCGTGTGCTCAGGTCCGAGATCCTCAGGGTGAAGAACGCCGACTTCGTGACCGCGGCGACGGCGATCGGGCTCTCGCGGTTCCGCATCCTCTGGTCGCACGTCGTGCCCAACTCCATCGCCCCGGTGATCGTCATCACGACCATCTCCCTCGCGAGCGCGATCGTCGCCGAGGCGACCCTCTCGTTCCTCGGTGTCGGGCTGCCCTCGACCTTCATGTCCTGGGGCAACGACATCGCCCAGGCGCAGACGACGCTGCGGACCGCACCCCAGGTGCTGGTCTACCCGTCGATCGCGCTGTCCCTGACCGTGTTCTCGTTCATCATGCTCGGTGAAGTCGTGCGAGACGCACTCGACCCGAAGGCGAGGGCGCAGCGATGAGCACCCCACTGCTGCAAGTCAACGACCTCGAAGTCGGGTTCCGCACCCAGGACGGCGTCGTCCAGGCCGTCCGCGGAGTGAACTTCACGCTCGAGCGGGGCGGCAGCCTCGCGATCGTGGGGGAGTCGGGGTCGGGCAAGTCCACGCTGGCGCACGCGATCATCAACCTGCTCCCCGGCACGGGCCACATCTCCGGCGGGCAGGTCCTGCTCGACGGCCAGGACCTGGCGACGGCCTCCGAGCACGAGATGGAGCAGATCCGCGGGCGCAAGATCGGCTTCGTGCCCCAGGACCCGATGTCGAACCTCAACCCCGTCTGGTCGATCGGCTTCCAGGTGGAGGAGGCGATCCGCGCGAACGGCATCGCGAGCGGTCGCAAGGAGGTCAGGCAGCGGGCGATCCGGGTGCTGAAGGAAGCCGGCCTTCAGGACGCCGACCGTCGCCTGAAGCAGTTCCCGCACCAGTTCTCGGGCGGCATGCGCCAGCGCGTGCTGATCGGCATGGGCCTCGCGGCGAGCCCGCAGCTGCTCATCGCCGACGAGCCGACCTCGGCGCTCGATGTCACCGTGCAGCGGGTCATCCTCGACCACCTCGAGTCGCTGACGCGCGAACTGGGCACGACGCTCCTGTTCATCACGCACGACCTCGGCCTCGCCGCCGAGCGCGCCGAGCAGTTGCTCGTGATGTACAAGGGCCGCGTGGTCGAGTCGGGTCCGTCGGTCGAGATCCTGCAGCATCCGCGGCATCCGTACACGCAGCGGCTGGTGGCCGCGGCGCCGAGCCTCGCGTCGCGTCGCATCCAGGCGTCGGGCAGCATCGCGGCGGCCGAGTCGTCGATCGCCGCCGAGGCATCGACCGCGGCCGGTGACGAGATCGACCTCATCGCCACGGCGGAGGCACGTGCCGAGGCGCTCCAGGCGGCCGGCACCCGTCCTCCCGCGATCATCGTCGAGAATCTCACGAAGGTGTTCAAGATCCGCGGCGCCGGTGAGTTCACGGCCGTCGACGACGTCTCCTTCCAGATCCCGAAGGGCACCACGATGGCGCTCGTCGGCGAGTCCGGTTCGGGCAAGTCGACCGTGGCCAAGATGCTCCTGAAGCTCGAGAACGCCACGAGCGGCAAGATCGTCATCGACGGCAACGACCTGTCCACGGTGTCGCCGAAGGAGCTCTTCCGGCTCCGCAGCCAGATGCAGCCGGTCTTCCAGGATCCGTACGGCTCGCTGAACCCGCTGCGCAACATCGGCAACACGATCGCCGAGCCGCTGACGATCCACAAGATCGGCACGAAGGCATCGCGTCGCGAGCGCGTGTTCGAGTTGCTCGAGCAGGTGTCGCTGCCGCGCACGCTCGTGAGCCGGTACCCCAACGAGTTGTCGGGCGGCCAGCGCCAGCGCATCGCGATCGCGCGCGCGCTCGCCCTGAAGCCCGACATCGTCATCCTCGACGAGGCGGTCTCCGCGCTCGACGTGCTCGTGCAGGCCCAGATCCTGCGCCTGCTCGCCGACCTCCAGGCCGAGCTCGGTCTCACGTACCTGTTCATCACGCACGACCTGGCGGTCGTGCGGGTGATCGCCGACAACGTGTGCGTCATGCAGAACGGCCGGATCGTCGAGGCCGCCTCGACCGACGAGGTCTTCGACAACCCCAAGGAGCAGTACACCCGCGATCTGCTCGCGGCGATCCCGGGAGCGAACATCGAGCTCGGCGCCTAGCGCCGGCACGCGACGACGCCCGGCATCCGACGCGCTCGGATGCCGGGCGTTCGTGGTTCCCAGCTGAATTCGTGCGGTGCACGGTAGGCTGGCAGGGCGCGTTCCGCGAGTCGGAGGCGTGCGATCCCACAGACCTTCACACCCAGCGCTTCCGCGCTGCCGCCGTGCCGCCCGTCCGGGCCGCGTCGGTGCCACGTGACGACACGCATCACTGAGGACCAATCACCATGGCCAACGCCACTCGCAACGACCTGCGCAATGTCGCGATCGTCGCCCACGTCGACCACGGCAAGACGACACTCGTCGACGCCATGCTGAAGCAGACGCACTCCTTCGCCGACCACGCCCACGTCGACGAGCGGGCGATGGACTCGAACGAGCTCGAGCGCGAGAAGGGCATCACGATCCTCGCGAAGAACACGGCGATCGAGTATGCGGGCGTGCACGCGACCTCCGGCCCGGTCATCATCAACGTGATCGACACCCCCGGGCACGCCGACTTCGGCGGCGAGGTCGAGCGCGGCCTCTCGATGGTCGACGGCGTCGTGCTGCTCGTCGACGCGAGCGAGGGCCCGCTTCCCCAGACGCGCTTCGTACTGCGCAAGGCACTCGAGGCGCGGCTCCCGGTCATCCTCCTCGTGAACAAGACCGACCGGCCCGATGCCCGCATCGACGAGGTCGTCGCCGAGAGCCAGGACCTGCTCCTCGGCCTCGCCTCGGACCTCGCCGATGACGCGACGTCCGCCGGGACGGACGGCGAGCTCGACCTCGACGCGATCCTCGACGTCCCCGTCGTCTACGCCTCAGGCAAGGCGGGTCGTGCGTCGACCACCAAGCCCGAGAACGGCAGCCTCCCCGACAGCGAGGACCTCGAGCCCCTGTTCGAGGCGATCCTCCAGCACATCCCGGCGCCGACCTACGACGACGAGGCGCCGTTGCAGGCCTGGGTGACGAACCTCGACGCGTCGCCGTTCCTCGGTCGCCTCGCGCTCCTCCGCGTGTTCAACGGCACGATCAGGAAGGGGCAGACGGTCGCGTGGGTTCGTCACGACGGCTCGCACTCGAACGTGCGCATCAC
>JAPSJU010000072.1 GCA_031178025.1 Agromyces sp.
GTGAGGCCCGCCTCGATCACGCCCGGAGCGGCGCCGGGGATCGGCGGCAGCTCGGCGGGGAGCGGCCCCGGGTCGGCCTCCGCCGCGAGCCAGGATCGCTCGACGCGCACGTATCGGCTCGGCACGGCCAGGCGCAGGATGTCGCTCGCGTTGCCCGCGGCGCGATCGGCGGCAGCGCGCGCCAGCCGCCACACCTCGGGCATGAGGAGGGGCACCTCCGACACGATGTCCTCGACCTCGCTCAACGTTCCGCGATACTCGCTCGCGTTCGCGAGTTCGACGAGCCAGCCCGTGGCGATGCGGCCGCCCGTTCGGAGCGGCACGCGAACCCGCACGCCGGGACGCGCGAGCTCGCGGAGCCGTTCGGGGACCGCGTAGTCGAAGAGCTGGTCGAGCTGGGGAAGCGGTGAATCGACGAGCACCCTGGCGACGGAGCCGCCGGGCATCTCAGAGACCGGCGGCCGCGCGAAGATCGTCGACGCGATCGAGTCGCTCCCACGTGAAGTCGGGCAGCTCCCGGCCGAAGTGCCCGTAGCTGGCCGTCTGGGCGTAGATCGGCCGCAGGAGGTCGAGATCACGGATGATCGCCGCGGGACGGAGGTCGAAGACCTCGCGGATCGACTCGATGATGCGTTCCTCGGGCACGTGCGCGGTGCCGAAGGCCTCGACGTAGAGGCCGACCGGAGCGGCCTTGCCGATGGCGTACGCCACCTGCAGTTCGAGCCGGTCGGCGAGTCCCGCTGCGACGGCGTTCTTCGCGACCCAGCGCATCGCGTACGCGGCAGAGCGATCGACCTTCGAGGGGTCCTTGCCGCTGAAGGCACCGCCACCGTGGCGGCTCGCTCCGCCGTAGGTGTCGATGATGATCTTGCGGCCGGTGAGGCCGGCATCGCCCTGCGGCCCGCCGATCTCGAAGCGACCGGTGGGATTGATGAGCACCGCCAGTTCGTCGCGCGAGAGCGCCACGGTGTCGAGCACGGGCCGGATCACGACCTCCTCGACCTCGGCACGGAGCTGCTCGGTCGACACGGACGGCGAATGCTGCGTCGAGAGCACGACGGTCTCGATCGTGCGAGGGACCTGCCCCTCGTAGCCGATGGTGACCTGGGTCTTGCCGTCGGGCCGCAGGTAGTCGAGCTCCCCCTGCTTGCGCACCGCGGCGAGGCGTTCCGCCAGGCGATGCGCGAGCCAGATCGGCACGGGCATGAGCTCGGGCGTCTCGCGCGTCGCGTAGCCGAACATGATGCCCTGGTCGCCGGCGCCCTGGCGATCGAGCTCATCGTCGCTCGCGCGCTCGCGCGTCTCGAAGGCGTTGTCGACGCCCTGGGCGATGTCCGGCGACTGGCCGCCGATCGAGACGGAGACCCCGCACGAGCGGCCGTCGAACCAGACGTCCGAGGAGTTGTACCCGATCGAGGTGACGCGCTCGCGCACGATCGCCGGGATCTCGACGTACCCGGAGGTCGTCACCTCGCCGGCCACGTGCACCAGGCCGGTCGTCACGAGCGTCTCGACCGCGACCCTGCTGTGCGGGTCGACGGCGAGCAGCGCGTCGAGGATGGAGTCGGAGATCTGGTCGCAGATCTTGTCGGGATGTCCCTCGGTCACCGACTCGGAGGTGAACAGGCGGAGTGCGCTCATGTGGTCGGCTCGTCTTCCTTCGTTGGCGGGTCGTGCCGCGCGGTCGTCAGCTCAGAGACAACCACGTCGAGGATGCCCTCCGCCACCGACATCTTGGAACCCTGCACGCGTGCGGCGACGTCGCCCGAGCGCCCGATGACCACGACGTCGTTCACGTCGGCCGCGAAGCCCTCGTTCCACCCCACGCGGTTCACGACGAGGAGGTCGGCGGCCTTGGCCTCGCGCTTGGCGCGTCCGAGCCCGAGCAGTCGTTCGTCGTCGGGTTCGGTCTCGGCGGCGAAGCCGACGAGCAGGGTGCCGTCGTGGGGCGCGTGGCCGAGGCCCGCGAGGATGTCCGGGTTCCGGACGAGCTCGAGGGTCAGCCCCGCCTCGCTCGCGTCCTTCTTGATCTTGGTGTGGCTGACGTCGGCCGGGCGATAGTCGGCGACCGCGGCGGCCATCACGACGACGTCGGCGCCGCGAGCGGCCGCCGTCACCGCCTCCTGCAACTCGAGTGCCGTCGACACCCGGATCAGGTCGCAGCCGTTCGGCTCCCCCACCTCGAGATTCGCGGCGATGAGGGTCACGTCGGCGCCGCGCGCGCCGGCGGCCTCGGCGATGGCGACGCCCTGCTTGCCGCTCGAACGGTTGCCGAGGAAGCGGACGGGGTCGAGCGGCTCCCGGGTGCCACCGGCCGTCACGACGACGCGGCGCCCGGCGAGGTCGCGCGGCGCGGATGCCTCGATGCGCGCGAGTGCGGCCGCGACGATCGCCTCGGGCTCCTCCATGCGGCCGGGGCCGCTGTCGGCGCCGGTCAGCTGGCCGACGGCGGGGCCGACGATCGTCACGCCACGCCGCCGGAGGGTCGCGATGTTCGCGCGCGTGGCCGGATTGCGCCACATCTCGGTGTGCATCGCCGGGGCGATGACCAGGGGCGCCTCGCTCGCGAGCACCGTGTTGCCCAGCAGGTCGTCGGCCAGCCCGGTCGCGAGCTTCGCGATCGAGTTGGCGGTCGCCGGCGCGATGACGATGAGATCGGCCGCCTGCCCGATGGCGACGTGCCGCACCTCGGCGACGCCCTCGTGCAACTCGGTGTGCACCGGGTTGCGCGAGATCGCCTCGAGGGTGGGCCGGCCGACGAACCGCAGCGCACCCTCGGTGGGCACGACGTGCACGTCATGGCCGGCGAGCACGAACGCGCGGATGACGCCCACGGCCTTGTACGCCGCGATGCCACCGGTGATGCCGACGACGATGTTGAGCGGCGCCATCCGTCGCGCGCTCAGTCGGCGATGGGTCGGAGCCGGAGCTTGTCCTCGTTGATCTCGTGGAGCGCCACCGACAGCGGCTTGTCGTCGATCGACGAGTCGACGAGCGGCCCGACGTTGTCGAAGAGGCTGCCCTCGTGCAGGTCGGCGTAGTAGTCGTTGATCTGGCGTGCACGCTTGGAGGCGAAGATCACGAGCTGGTACTTCGAGTCGACCTTCGAGAGCAGGTCGTCGATGGGCGGGTCGATGATGCCGGACAGCTTCTCAGCCATGGACAGACTCCTTAGATCGGGAACAGACGCACGCTCGTGCGCGAAACTCGTGGCGCGGGCAGCTCAACGCCGACCCTTGCGAGGCCGCATCAAGTCTACGACCTTTTGCGCGGCCTCGCCGACGTCGTGGTTCACCACCTGGTGGTCGAACTCGTCGGCGGCGGCCAGCTCGACCCTCGCGGTCTCGAGTCGGCGCTGCTGCTCGGCGGGGCTCTCGGTACCCCTGCCGACGAGGCGTCGCACGAGTTCCTCCCAGCTCGGAGGCTGCAGGAACACGAGCGTGGCCTCGGGCATGGCGCGCCGCACGGCCCGCGCGCCCTGGATGTCGATCTCGAGCAGCACGCTGTCGCCCGCGGCGATGGCGGTCTCCACGGGCGTCCGGGGCGTGCCGTACCGGTGAGCGTTGTGCACCGTGGCCCACTCGAGCAGTTCGCCCTGCGCGATCATGCGATCGAACTCCTCGTCGTCGACGAAGTAGTAGTGCTCGCCCTCGACCTCGCCGGGTCTCGGCGCGCGGGTGGTCGCCGACACCGACAGCCGCACCTCGGGGTGGTGGCGACGGATGTACGAGGCGACCGTGCCCTTGCCCACCGCGGTGGGTCCCGCCAGCACGACGAGGCGCTCACCGGTTCCACCGTGATCGGCGACCCAGTCGGCGACGAACTCCCGGAGGCGCCTGCGCTGGATGCGGCCGAGTCCGCCGAGGCGCTTCGCGGGCGAGATGCCGAGCTCCTGCATGATCCTGGCGCTCTTGGTCGCGCCGATCGCGGGGATCGAGATGAGGAACTCGGTGACGCGGAGCCGCCCCTCGACGCCCTCCGGCGCCTCGTACGCCGCTCGCAGCACGTCGAGGGGGCTGCGGGTGCCGCGTGCGACGTCGGCCTTGACCGCCGCTCGGGCGCGTCGTGCCGCGACGGCGGCACGGGATGCCGCCACGCGATCCACCTCGGGGGGCGTGGTCGCCGGTGTCGCCGCGTCAGCCAATCACCGCTCCGTACTCGTCGGCGCGACGCGCGATCGCGTCGGCGATGCCGTCGGGGCCCGCGGCGAGGATGGAGCGCGACTCGCTCGCGATGACCCCGCCCGTGTACGAACCGAAGCGCGCGCGCAGCTCCCGCGGCTCGGCACCCTGGTGCCCGAATCCCGGCGCGAGCACCGGGAGACCGGGGCGCGGCGGCTCCGACTCGACGTCGATGCCGGCGAGGGCCAGCTCGGTCGTCGCGCCGAGCACGACGCCGATCGAGCCGAGCGCTCGCTCCCCGGCATCCGCACGGCCCTGGTTCCAGCCGGTGACGCCGAGCAGGATCGCCTGCGCGACCGTCGCGCCGGCGCGACTCGATTGCTGGAGCACGGCGCGCTGGATGGCGGCGGCCTCGGGGTTCGAGGTCGCGGCGAGCACGAAGAGGCCCTTGCCGACGGCCTCGGCGGCCACCATGACCTGCTCGATCGAGCCGAGCCCCTGATAGGCGCTGATCGTCATGGCGTCCGCCTCGAGGCTCGAGCCCGGCCGGAGCCAGGCATCGCCGTACGCGGCGACGCTGGAGCCGATGTCGCCGCGCTTGGCGTCGGCGATCACGATGAGCCCGGCGGCTCGCGCCTCCGAGATGAGGCGCTCGAGCGCGGCGTACCCTGCGGCGCCGTGCCGCTCGAAGAACGCGACCTGCGGCTTGACGATGCCGACGCGGTCCGCCGCGGCCTCGATGACCCGGAGTCCGAACTCGCGGGCGCCCTCGGCGGAGTCGGGCTGGCCCCACTCCGCGAGGAGGGACGAGTGCGGGTCGATGCCGACGCAGAGCCGGCCTCGGGCCGCGAAGACCGCCTGGAGCCGGTCACCGAACGGAACGGGTGCGCTCACGCCGACGCCACCTCCCGGCGACGGGCGTACTCCTGCAGGCTCGTGACCTCGAACCCGTCCTTCACCACGTCGAGCGAGGCCACGGCGGCCGAGAGCTCGGCGATCGTGGTGAAGAGCGGGATGTCGGCCGCCACGGCGGCGGCGCGGATCTCGTAGCCGTCCGCGCGTGCCGAGCGACCGCTCGGGGTGTTCACGACGACGTCGATCTCGCCGCGGTGGATGAGCTCGACGACGGATGCCGCATCGGGGGTGGGCTTGTCGCTGAACTTCAGCACCTCGCGAGCCCGGATGCCGTTGCGGCGGAGCACCTCGGCGGTGCCCTCGGTCGCCGCGATCTCGTATCCGAGCTGCTGCATGCGGAGCACCGGCAGGATGATCGCACGCTTGTCGCGGTCCGACACGGACACGAAGACCGTGCCGGAGGTCGGCATGCCGCCGTACGCGGCGAGCTGGCTCTTCGCGAACGCCCTCGGGAAGTCGCGATCGATGCCCATGACCTCGCCCGTCGAGCGCATCTCGGGGCCGAGCACCGAGTCGACCATGATGCCCTCGCGGGTACGGAAGCGGTGGAACGGGAGCACCGCCTCCTTGACGGCGACGGGCGCATCGAAGGGCACGCGCGAGCCGTCGGACGCGGGGAGCATGCCCTCGGCGATGAGTTCGGCGATGGTGGCGCCCACCATGATGCGGCTCGCCGCCTTGGCGAGGGGGATGCCGAGCGCCTTCGACACGAACGGCACCGTGCGGCTGGCGCGCGGGTTCGCCTCGAGCACGTACAGCACGCCGGCGCCGATGGCGAACTGCACGTTGAGCAGGCCGCGCACGCCGATGCCCGCGGCGATCGCGGCGGTCGCCTCGCGCACCCGGTCGACCTCCGCTCGCCCGAGCGTCACCGGCGGCAGCGTGCAGCTCGAGTCGCCGGAGTGGATGCCGGCCTCCTCGATGTGCTCCATGACGCCGCCGATGTACAGGTCGGTGCCGTCGAAGAGCGCGTCGACGTCGATCTCGATCGCGTCGTCGAGGAAGCGGTCGACGAGCAGCGGGTGGCTCGGGCCGACGATGCCCTGGCCCTCGATCCTGGTGAAGTAGTCGGCGAGCGATGCGGAGTCGTAGACGATCTCCATGCCGCGTCCGCCGAGCACGTAGCTCGGGCGCACGAGCACCGGATAGCCGATGCCCTCCGCCACGTGCACCGCCCCGGCGAGGTCGATCGCCGTGCCGTTCTTGGGTGCGAGGAGCCCTGCCTGGTCGAGGATGCCCGAGAAGAGCCCTCGCTCCTCGGCGAGGTCGATGGCGTCGGGGCTCGTGCCGAGGATCGGGATCCCGGCCGCCTCGAGGCCCTTCGCGAGCCCCAGCGCCGTCTGCCCGCCCAGCTGCACCACGACGCCCACGAGCTCACCGGTCAGCGACTCGGCATGGATGACCTCGAGCACGTCCTCGAGCGTGAGCGGCTCGAAGTAGAGCCGGTCGCTCGTGTCGTAGTCGGTGGAGACCGTCTCGGGGTTGCAGTTGATCATGATGGTCTCGAACCCGGCGTCCGACAGCGCGAACGATGCATGCACGCAGGAGTAGTCGAACTCGACGCCCTGCCCGATGCGGTTCGGTCCGGAACCCAGGATGACGACCTTCCGGCGGTCGGAGGGCTCGACCTCGGTCTCGAGGTCGTAGCTCGAGTAGTGGTAGGGCGTGAGCGCCGGGAACTCCCCCGCACAGGTGTCGACGGTCTTGTACACCGGGCGGATGCCGAGGATGTGGCGCACCTCGCGGGCGTCCGCCTCGCCGAAGCCGCGGAGCTGGCCGATCTGCGCGTCGGAGAAGCCGTGGTCCTTCGCGAGCAGCAGGAGCTCGGTGTCGAGGTTCTCCGCCGACGCGATCGTTCCGGCGACCTCGTTGATGAGGGCGATCTGGTCGAGGAACCACGGATCGATCTTCGTGGCCTCGAACAGCTGCTCGACCGTCCCGCCCTTGCGCAGCGCCTGCTGCACGAGCACGATGCGACCGTCCGTGGGCGTGCGCGACGCCTCGATGAGCTCGTCGAGACTGCGCGTCTCCTCGCCCCAGTGGAAGGAGGAGCCGCGCTTCTCGAGCGAGCGCAGCGCCTTCTGCATGGCGGTCGCGAAGTTGCGCCCGATCGCCATGGCCTCGCCGACCGACTTCATGGTCGTCGTGAGCGTCGGGTCGGCGGCCGGGAACTTCTCGAAGGCGAAACGGGGCACCTTCACGACGACGTAGTCGAGCGTCGGCTCGAAGCTCGCGGGCGTGACTCGCGTGATGTCGTTCGGGATCTCGTCGAGGCGATACCCGATGGCGAGCTTCGCCGCGATCTTCGCGATGGGGAAGCCGGTCGCCTTCGAGGCGAGCGCGCTCGACCGCGACACGCGCGGGTTCATCTCGATGACGATGATGCGGCCGGTCTCGGGGTTGACCGCGAACTGGATGTTGCACCCGCCCGTGTCGACGCCCACCGCACGGATGATGTCGATGCCGATGTCACGCAGCTTCTGGTACTCGCGGTCGGTCAGGGTCAGCGCCGGGGCGACCGTGATCGAGTCGCCGGTGTGCACGCCGACGGGGTCGACGTTCTCGATGGAGCAGACGACGACCGTGTTGTCGGCCGTGTCGCGCATGAGTTCGAGCTCGTACTCCTTCCAGCCGGTGATCGACTCCTCGAGGAGCACCTCGCTCGTGGGCGAGTCGTGGAGGCCCTGCCTGACGATGCGCACGAGGTCCTCCTCGGTGTACGCGAAGCCCGAGCCGAGGCCGCCCATGGTGAACGAGGGCCGTACCACGAGCGGGTAGCCGAGGTCCTCGGCGAACGCCTTCGCCTCGTCGAGGGTCTTCGCCACATGCGAGCGTGCGACATCCGCGCCGGCCTCGATCACCAGGTCCTTGAAGAGCTGGCGGTCCTCGCCCTTCCGGATGGCCTCGACCTTCGCACCGATGAGCTCGACGCCGTGCTTCTCGAGGATGCCCGCCTCGTGCAGGGCGATGGCGGCGTTCAGCGCCGTCTGCCCGCCCAGGGTCGGGAGCACGGCATCCGGCCGCTCCTTGATGATGATCGACTCGATGATCTCGGGCGTGATCGGCTCGATGTACGTCGCGTCGGCGAAGCCCGGATCGGTCATGATCGTCGCCGGGTTCGGGTTGACGAGGATGACGCGCACGCCCTCCGCGCGGAGCACGCGGCAGGCCTGGGTGCCCGAGTAGTCGAACTCGGCCGCCTGTCCGATGACGATCGGACCGGATCCGATGACGAGGACGCTGGTGATGTCGTCGCGCTTGGGCATCAGACGTGGTTCTCCTTGCTCGCGACGACCATCTCGCGGAACCGGTCGAAGAGGTAGTTCGCGTCGTGCGGGCCTGCCGCCGACTCGGGGTGGTACTGCACTGAGAACGCCGGGATGTCGAGGCAGTTGAGCCCCTCCACGACGTTGTCGTTGAGGTCGTAGTGGCTCACTTCCACACGACCGAAGCCCTCGCTCGATTCGCTCACGCGGTCGATGGGCGCATCGACGGCGAAGCCGTGGTTGTGCGAGGTGATCTCGACGCGACCGGTGGACTTGTCGAGCACGGGCTGGTTGATGCCCCGGTGACCGAACGGCAGCTTGTACGTGCCGAAGCCGAGTGCGCGGCCGAGGAGCTGGTTGCCGAAGCAGATGCCGAAGTAGGGCAGTCCCTCGCGCAGCGTCGTGCGGAGCAGGTCGACATGGCGGTCGGATGCCCCGGGGTCGCCGGGTCCGTTCGAGAAGAACAGGGCGTCCGGGGCCAGGGCGAGCACCTCCTCGGCGGTGATCGACTGCGGCACGACGTGCACGTCGAAGCCGCGCTCCGCGAGGTACCGGAGCGTCGACGTCTTCACGCCGAGGTCGAGCACGGCGACGGAGCCGATGCGGTCGCCCTCGGCGGGCAGCGTGTACGCCTCGGCCGTGGAGACCGTGCCCGAGAGGTTCAGTCCGCGCATCTCGACGGCGCCCTGCACGAGCTCGAGCTGCTCGCCCGGGGTGAGGAGCGCGTCGTCGCCTGAGAAGATCCCCGCCCGCATGGCGCCGGCGGAGCGGAGGTGGCGGGTGAGCGCTCG
>JAPSJU010000389.1 GCA_031178025.1 Agromyces sp.
TGCTGCGACGCCGCCCCCAGGGCCGTCAGGTCTGGTACTCGATCGCCCCGCAGTTCGCCGACCGGATCACGGACCTCCTCGGCGAGCCGCCGTCCCGCACGGACGAGTCGGTGCTCGAGCGGGTCGGCCATGACCTCGCCGAGCGCTTCACGGGGGTGTTCAGCAGGGAGACCGTGGAGCAGTACGTTCGGGAGAGCCACACCCTCCTCGCCGAGAAGGCCGGCATCGACCGACACCTGCCGTCGCTCACCGCGCAGTTCGCCGGCGACCGGCTGGCCGCGCTCGCCACCGCGCGCCATGAGTCCGGAGGCAGCACCGAGGTGCTGTTCGTCTGCGTGCAGAACGCCGGACGCTCACAGCTCGCCGCGGCGATCCTGCGACATCTCGCGGGCGACCGCGTGCGGGTGCGCACGGCCGGCTCGGCCCCGGCGAGCGCCGTGCGGTCGAACATCGTGACCGCCCTCGACGAGATCGGCGTCCCCCTCGGCGGCGAGTTCCCGAAGCCGCTGACCGACGAGGTGGTGCGAGCCGCGGACGTGGTGATCACGATGGGCTGCGGCGACGCCTGCCCCGTGTACCCGGGCCGCCGCTACCTGGACTGGAACCTGCCCGACCCACTCGATCTTCCGCTTCCCGAGGTGAGGGCGATCCGCGACGAGATCGAGTCGCGCGTGCGTGCCCTGCTGCCCGAGCTCGTCGAGACGGTGCCGGTGACGAGCCACGTCACCCGGTGAACGGCTCCTGAACTCCGCTCGCCGGGGTCGCATATGCATAGACAGTGATCTATGCTTGAGCCAGTCACCCGAGAAGGAGCCGAAATGACCGAGAAGCCCACCGTCCTGTTCGTCTGCGTGCACAACGCCGGTCGTTCGCAGATGGCCGCCGGCTACCTGCGTGAACTCGCCCAGGGCCGTGTCGAGGTGCTGTCCGCCGGCTCGGAGCCGAAGGAGCAGATCAATCCGGTCGCCATCGAGGCGATGGCGGAAGAGGGCATCGACATCGCCGGCAACACGCCGAAGATCCTCACCGTGGACGCCGTCAAGGAATCCGACGTGGTGATCACCATGGGCTGCGGCGACGCCTGCCCGATCTTCCCCGGCAAGCGCTACGAGGACTGGGAACTCGAGGACCCGGCCGGCAAGGACCTGCAGACCGTACGCCGCGTCCGCGACGACATCCGAGGCCGCGTCGAGGCGCTCCTCGCCGAGATCGCCCCTGCGGCCTGAGCCATGACCGACCTCGACACCGCCGGCCGACGTGCGCTCACGGGCCCGCGTCACCCCGAGCGATACCTCCGCGACCTCTCCACGGAACTGACGGCGCGCTTCGACGGCGTCTTCAACGCCGAGACGGTCGAACGGTACGTCCTCGAGTCCTACACGGCCCTGCTGCGCACCGCGACGGTCAAGGCGCACCTCGCCAACCGGGTGATCCGATTCGCCACCGACCGGCTGACGGCCCTCGCGCAGGCGAAGGGTGCCATCACCCACGATGTGCCCGAGGTGCTCTTCGTCTGCGAGCAGAATGCCGGGCGATCGCAGATGGCCGCCGCGCTGATGCACCGCATCGCCGGCGACCGCGTCCACGTCCGCTCGGCAGGGTCGGCGCCGGCCGCGGATCTCAACCCCGCCGTCGTGCTCGCACTCGAGGAGGCCGGCGTGGATGTCGCCCACGAGTTCCCCAAGCCGCTGACCGACGATGTCGTGCAGGCCGCCGACGTCGTGGTGACCATGGGATGCGGCGACGCGTGCCCGGTCTACCCCGGCAAGCGGTACCTCGACTGGCGCCTCGACGACCCCGAGCAGCTCTCCCTCGACGAGGTGCGCCGGGTCCGCGACGAGATCGTGGTGCACGTCGAACGACTCCTGGAGCGCCTCGAGCTCGCACCGGCGTCGATGGAGATGGAAGGCCCGAGATGACCCGAAGGCATGCCGGCACGATCGCGTCGGACGCGACGACCACGTCGGGGACCCGGCGCCGGACGCACTCGTGAGCCACGCACGCTGGATCGAGGGCGAACGGGCATGGGGTGACCACGAGCCCGCGCCGCTCGACGTGGCCATCGGGCC
>JAPSJU010000390.1 GCA_031178025.1 Agromyces sp.
GGCAAGGGAGCCGCAGCATGTACGCGATGGAGCGACACGAGCACATCCTCGACGCGCTGGCACGCACCGGCCGTGTCTCCGTGGCCGAGCTGGCCGATGAGCTGCAGGTCACCGCCGAGACCATCCGACGCGACCTCGACGCGCTCGAACGCGCCGGCCACGTGCGCCGCGTGCACGGCGGAGCGGTCAGCGCCTCCCGCGCGAGCCTCGCCGAGACCACGGTGCTCGAGCGCGAATCGCAGCGCATCGAGGCCAAGCGCGCGATCGCCCGTGCCGCGCTCGCCCTCGTCCCGCCCACGTTCACGGGCTCGATCGTGCTCGACGCCGGCACCACGACGGGGGCCCTCGCCGAGGCGCTCGCCGGGTGGCGCCCCGAGTCCGGCGTTCCGGCGCTGACCGTGTACACGAACTCCGTGCCGATCGCCGGGCTCCTCGTCGCGAACCCGAACCTCGTCGTGCGGGTCATCGGCGGCACGGTGCGCGGCATCACGAGCGCCGCCGTCGGCCCGACGGCCGTCGCGCAGCTGGCCGACATCCGCCCCGACGTCGCCTTCCTCGGCACGAACGGCGTCAGCGCCGAGTTCGGCCTCTCAACGCCCGACGAACTCGAGGCGCAGGTGAAGCGCACGATGGTCGAGCGCTCGCGGCTCGCGGTGGTGCTCGTCGATGCGTCGAAGCACGACGACGAAGCGCTGCACCGGTTCGCATGCCTCGACGAGGTCGACGTGCTCATCACCGACGCGCCTCCGGCACCGGCGCTCGCCGAGGCGCTCGACGAGGCCGAGGTGGAGGTCCGGATCGCATGATCGTCACCCTCACCGTCAATCCGTCGCTCGACCGCACGGTCGCGCTGGCGCAGCCGCTCGAACGGGGCGCCGTGCAGCGCGTCGCCGCAAGCCATGAGGAGCCGGGTGGCAAGGGCGTCAACGTGACCCGCGCGCTCGCCGCATCCGGTGCCGAGAGCATCGCGGTGCTCCCGGGATCGCACGACGACCCGCTCGTCGCGGCCCTGCATGCGGCGCGCGTGCCCGTCGCGCTCGTGCCCATCGCGGGCCACCTCCGCTCGAACCTCACGCTCACCGAACCCGACGGCACCACCACGAAGCTCAACGAGCCGGGGCCGTCGCTCTCGCCCGCCGAGCAGCAGCACCTCGTCGACGAGGTGGTGCGACAGGCCGCGGATGCCTCGTGGCTCGTGCTCGCGGGTTCGCTCGCGCCCGGGCTGGCCGCGGACTTCTACGTGCGCGTCGCGCGTGCCGTGCGGCGGGCCGGATCGGCCTGCCGGATCGCCGTCGACACCTCGGGCGCCCCGCTCGCCGCGCTCCTCGACTCCGGGGAGGCGGTCGACCTCGTGAAGCCCAACGGCGAGGAGCTCGCCGAGCTCGCCGGAGTCCCGGATGCCGAACGGCTCGAAGCCGACCCCGATCGGGTCGCCCTCCTCGCCGGAGAACTCGCGCCCCGGGGAATCCGCTCCGCCCTCGTGACCCTCGGCGCGACCGGTGCCGTGCTCGTCACGGGCGACGGGGCGTGGTTCGCTCCCGCGCCGCGGATCGTGCCCCGCAGCACGGTCGGCGCCGGCGACAGCTCGCTCGCCGGCTACCTGCTCGCCGTGACCGAGGGGGCGGGGCCCGGTGCGGCCCTCGCCCAGGCGGTCGCCCACGGGGCGGCTGCCGCCTCGCTTCCGGGTTCGGCGGTCCCCTCGCGGGACCTCGCCGACGCCTCCGCCATCACCGTCACCCCCATCGGGGACGTCGCCGTCCCCATCGTCCCCTGAGGGAGGAATCACCCATGAACACCGTGATCGACACCCGGCTCGTCAGCCTCGACGTGCCGCTCGGCGCCGACAGCGCATCCGTCATCCGCGCGCTCGCCGAGAAGGTCGTCGCCGCCGGCCGGGCGACCGACGCCGAGGCGCTCTTCGCCGACGCCTGGGCGCGGGAGCAGAAGGACAGCACGGGCGTGCCCGGCGGCATCGGCATCCCGCACGCGAAGTCCGCCGCCGTGACCGAGCCGACGCTCGCGGCGGCACG
>JAPSJU010000391.1 GCA_031178025.1 Agromyces sp.
CTTGCCGAGGTCTGCGCGCGTCATGATGCGATTCTACGGCGCGGGCGGTCCGGCGAGCCGGGCGAGCCGGGCGGTTCGCGTCCACGCCGCGAGGTGCCCGAGTCAGTCCATGCAATGGAATACATCAACGGCGCTGGCGGTTGTACCGAGGGTGGGCGCACCGCTTCGCATCGGCCCACGATGAGCGGAAGGAACCGCATGAAGGCCATCTGGAACGGCACCGTGATCGCCGAGTCCGACGAGACCGTCGTGGTCGAGGGCAACCACTACTTCCCGCGCGAGTCGCTCGACCCGCGCTACTTCGCCCCGAGCGACAACCGCTCCGTCTGCCACTGGAAGGGCACCGCGAGCTACTTCCACGTCGAGGTCGACGGCACGCGCAACCCGAACGCGGCCTGGACCTACCCGACGCCGTCCGACGCGGCCGCCGAGATCGCCGGGCACGTCGCCTTCTGGCACGGCGTGGACGTCGTCGCCGCCTGACCCGCGCGTAGGCTGATGCGGTGACCCACCCGGATGCCGCCGCGCACCGCAGCGCCCACCCGCGACTCGTCGTGCGCACCGAGCCGGTCGACGAGCTCGCCCCGCTGATCCCCCGCGCCGACCCCCGGCATCCGCTGCTCTGGATGCGCCGCGGCGAGGGCATCGTGGGCCTCGGCGAGACGCTGCGCATCGAGACCGGCGGCGCCGCCCGCGTCGAGGACGCCGCCGCGGCGTGGACCGAGCTCGCCGCACTCGCCGACATCGACGACCGCGTGGGACTGCCGGGCACCGGCCTCGTCGCGTTCGGCGCGTTCGCCTTCGGCGACGACTCGGCGTCGACGAGCGTGCTCGTCGTGCCCGAGCTCGTGCTCGGTCGCCGGGACGGCCGCGCCTGGGTGACCCGCATCACGCTCGCCACGGGTGACGTGGATGCCGCGGATGCCACGACCGCCGCGCCGCTCGAGATCCCCGAGCCCGCCCCGAAACGCCGGGTGCCGCGCGTCGCGTTCGCACCCGGCGCCGTACCGCCCGCCGCCTACGAGGCCGCCGTGGCCGAGGCCGTGCGGCGTATCGACGCAGGGGAGCTCGAGAAGGTCGTGCTCGCCCGCCAGCTCCTCGGCGAGCTGCACGAGGAGGACGGCCTGCGCGCGACCATCACCCGCCTCGCCGAGGACTACCCCGACACGTGGGTGTTCGCCGTCGACGGGCTCATCGGCGCGAGTCCCGAGACGCTCGTACGCGTCGACCACGGCACCGTGTCCGCGCGCGTGCTTGCCGGCACGACGTCGCGAGGCGCCGGGGAGGCGTCCGACCGCGAACGCGCAGCGACCCTCGCCGCCTCGCCGAAGGATCGCGCCGAGCACGCCCTCGCCGTCGCGAGCGCCGTGAAGCGGCTCGCGCCGCACACCGCCCGCCTCGACACGAGCCCCGAGCCGTTCACGCTGCAGCTGCCGAACCTCTGGCACCTCGCGACCGACCTGAAGGGCACGCTCGGCGACGGCTCGACCGCGCTCGATCTCGTGCGCGCGGTGCATCCGACGGCCGCGGTCGCGGGCACGCCGCGGCGCATCGCCCTGTCGGTGCTGGCGGAGCTCGAGGGCTTCGACCGCGGACGGTACGCCGGGCCCGTCGGCTGGGTCGACGGCGACGGCGACGGCGAGTGGGCGATCGCGCTGCGCTGCGCCCAGATCGAGCCGGACGGCACGGTCGCGGCGTATGCCGGTTGCGGCATCGTGCACGATTCCGTGCCTGCCGACGAGCTCGCTGAGACCGACATGAAGTTCCGCCCGATCGTCGAGGCCTTCGGCGGCTGACGCCCGCGCGGCGGTCCGTCAGCTCGCGGCGAGCCGCGCCTTCTCCGCCTCGACGTCGAAGTCCGCCTTCGGCCAGTCGAGGTCCATGTCCTCGAGCGCGGCGATCAGCAGGTGCTGCACGACGAGCCGGGCGTACCACTTGTGGTCCGCGGGCACGACGTACCACGGGGCATGCGCCGCCGAGGTGCGGTCGAACGCGATCTGGAACGCCTCCATGTACTTCGGCCGCACCA
>JAPSJU010000392.1 GCA_031178025.1 Agromyces sp.
GCCTCCGGGCCGTTCTCGACGGCGGCGGGTTCCATGAACAGGTACCCGAGGATGTTGCCGTCGGGGTCCTCGAGGTCGCGCGAGTACATGAACCCGTAGTCCTGCGCCGGGCGCGGCTCGGTGCCGCCGGCGGCGAGGGCCCTGGCGAGCATGTCGTCGACGGCCTCCCGTGATTCGCAGGTGAGCGAGATGGCGGTCTGCGCGTGGGTCTTCGGGTCGATGATCGGCTTGTCGGTGAACGTCCCGAGGAACTCGCGGGTCACCACCATGAAGTAGATGTCGTCGTCGAGCACGATGCACGCGGCGTTCTCGTCCGTGAACATCGGGTTGATGGTGTATCCGAGGCCCGTGTAGAAGGCCTTCGCCCGCTCGAGGTCGGTGGTCGGGATGTTCACGAAGATGCTGGTGGTGCTCATGGTTCCTCCGTCGGATCGTGTGGCGAGTCGGTGGATGGTGCGAGCAACAGCTTGCTCTTTGCAAGTTCACTTGTCAATAGCAAGTGAACGGATTCCTCAGCGGACGGCGCTGCGCCGCACGAGCAGGGCGAGATGCAGGGCCGTGAGCGCCTCGCCGTCATCCAGATCCACTCCGAGCAGCTCGCCGATGAGTGCGAGCCGCTGGTAGAACACCGAACGCGAGAGGTGGCTCGCGGCGGCCGCGGCGGTGCGACTGCCCGGATGGGCGAGGATCGCCGCGAGCACGTCGAGCAGGTCGCCGCCCCTGGCGAGGTCGTACTCGATGAGCGGCGCGAGCATCCGCTCGCTGTGCGCGAGCAGCCGGTGGTCATCGCGGAGCGCGGTCACGAGTCGCATGAGCGGCCGATCGTCGGCGCGCCGCAGCACCGGCCCACGCTCCCCGCGCGGGCGAGGGCCGCGAGCCAGGTCGATCGCCTCCTGCACCGAGCCGAGCAGCGCGTCCAGGCCGCGCGCGGCATGGCCCACCGAGAGCACGAGCCGATCGGCGGATGCCGCGTCGCCGCCGACGAGGGCACGGGCGAAGCGGCGGGCGTCCGCGTCCGAGAGCTCGCCGGGCAGCGAGAGCAGCACGAGACGGCCATCGCCCTGCGCCGACCCGTTCGGAGCGGCCCCGTCGACCGCGCGGCCGCCGAGCTCACGGGCCGCGGCATCCGCTGCCCCGCCCTCGATGCGCGTGCCCGTCGCGACGACTCCGTGCAGCCGCGCGCCGTCGACCGGGAGCCCGGCAGCCTCGAGGCGGGCGGTCGCCGCTGCCATGCCGGCGAAGCGACCGGCGAGCAGCCCGTCGACGAGTCGCTGTCGCCCGATCCGCGCCCACTCGTCGGCATCGCCGTCGGCGAGCCGGCCGAACGCGAGCGCGATGGCCCCCTGTTCGAGCACGCTCCCACGGCCCGCCGGATGCGCCGGTCCGGGCAGCGCGATGAGGTGGCCCCAGCGCACGCCGCGCGCCTCGACCGGAACGACCAGCCAGTCGTCGGCCTCGGCGAGGCCGAGGTGACGGCGCTCGTGCCGACGATGCGCCAGCCGGGACCGCGCCTCCCAGCGGGTGAACAGCTCCTCCTCGAGGTCGGGGGGAACCTCCGCCGCCACGACCTCGTGCGCGAGGTTCTCGAGCACGACGGCCGCGCCGAGCGTCTGGGCGAGCTGGTGCACGATGAAGTCGGCGGGCGAGCCGCGCAGGCTCAACGCCGTGAACCGCTCGCGCACGTCGTCGCGCGCACGCAGCGCGGCGGTCTGCTCCGAGATGATGCGGCCGTGCACCGCCTCGGTGAGCGCCACGAACTTCACCTCCCGGTGCAGGGCGATGAGGGCGAGGCCGTGCCCTCGGGCGGCGGACGCCACGACCGCGGGCACGTAGCGGTAATGCACGCCGAGTTCGAGCACGAGACCCGAGGCGCCCGCCGCCACCAGGCCCGCGACGAAGGCCTCGAGTTCGGCCGGCTCGGTCGGCCACCCCGATCCGGTCGAGAGCAGGAGCTCGCCGCCGTCGAGGAGCCGGGCGACCCCCGCGCTGTCGGAGACGTGCGCCCAGCGCACCCGCGCGTCGAGCGCG
>JAPSJU010000073.1 GCA_031178025.1 Agromyces sp.
CCAGCGTGCGTCGTCAGGCGGGCCGTAGCGCTCGACCCGCACCTGCGCGCCGCCGGTTCCGTTCGCAGGCACCCGATCGGCGAGCTCGCCGATGCCCGACGGCGCCTCGACCGTGCGCGTGCCCCTGCGCTCCACCTGGACCGGGCCCTCGACCAGCGCGCGGCTGCCGAGGACTCCCGCGGCGCCGGCCGCGCCCAGGAGCGCCGCCGCACTGTCGGGAGCGGTGATCCCGCTTCCCAGCGCCGCCACGAGCGCGGGCGGGAGCGGAAGGTGCAGGGCTCGGGCAGCGAACTCGTCGGCGTGATCGGCGGTGAGTCGCACCAGGCGCACGAATGCCGGGTCGGACAGCAGGGCTCGATGCTCGCCGAGCCACCGCTCGAGCGGCGTGCGTCCGTTCCCGGTGCTCCGCCAGGCCGCCGACGCGGCGACATTCACCGCGGCTGCCAGCACGCCGCCGGTCAACGCCGCCGGGGCGGCGAAGCCGAGCCACTGGGCCCCGAAGGCCGCCCCCATGCTCCACAGGCGATCGACGACGCGCTCGGTCTCGCCGTAGCGCTGCGCGGCGAGTCCCAGGCCGGCACGCAGCGACTCGGCGAGCTCCTGCGCGCGGCGGAGCCGGCGTTCAGCGGCCTCGAGCGCCATGGTCGGCGACGCGGCGTCCCACATGGACGTCGCCACGGGAAGCGCGACCGCCTCGAGCGGTCGGCGCACCGCGCCGAGGCGATCGGCCCAGGCGGACACCACCGCGGCCGCCGCCCCGAGGGTGGCCGCATCGACGAAGAGCTCGTCGACGGCGACGCTCGACGTGCCGCCGCCCGAGATGACCAGCTCATCGCTCATCGCGGAGCGTGCGCCCCCTGCTCGTCGAGCTGGGCCTGCAGTCGCCCCATGCACCGCACGAGCGCCTCCTCGGCCGAATCGATCCCGTCCCGCGCCGTGATGAGCAGCTCACGGAGCTCGCCCAATCGCTCGGCGTACCGGTCGGCGGCGGTGGAGCGCCAGGCGCCGGTCGGCGCCGGCGTCAGCGTCCAGCTGTTGCTCCAGACCTCTTCGCGGATCGAGCGGAGCAGCACGAGCGAGCGATCGACCGCGGCGACCTGCTCGGACGTGACCTGCCGCCGCCCCGTGAGCAGATCGGCGAGGGAATCGAAGTCGGACATGCGACGAGCCTCGTGCATCAGGACTCCCGACGGCCGATCGCGACGGGCATCTGGGCACGCGCCCGTCCTCACCCCGGCTGTGGAGGAGCAGCAGCCGGGTGTCGACGTCAGTCGACCAGCACCTGGCTCAGCACGTCGGCGCCGAAGCGCCCGAACCTGCTCTCGGGATCAGCCACGCCGAGCACCGCCGACCCGATCACGAGCGCCCATCCGCGTGCGCGGTCCCACGTCGCGGCATCCGTCGGCCGGCGGCGTTCGACTTCGGCGCGGAAGCTCCGCCGCCCGCGCGCGTCGAAGGTCAGCCACGCCGTCGCGAGATCCGTCGACGGGTCGCCGGCGGTGAGGTCGCCGAAGTCGACGACCGCCGCGAGCTCCCCCGTGGGGCGGAGCAGGAGGTTCGCCGGATGCAGGTCGCCGTGCAGCCAGAGCGGCGGTCCGCTCCAACCGGGTGCCGCCACGGCCCGTTCCCACACCTGCTCCAGCCGCTGCGCGTCCGGCAGCGCGCCGGATGCGAGCCGTGCACGCACCTCGGCGTCGCGAGCGGCGAGCGGCACGCCTCGGTACCGGTTCGCCGGCGCGTCGTGCGGCGCGGGGATGGCGAGCGCGGCGAGGAAGGCGGCGAGCCCGGCAGCGGCATCCGACCGTTCGGCTGCCGGGACGTCGAGTGCGCTCCGGCCATCGAGCCACGGCACGATGCTCCAGGGCGCCTCGTAGCCGAGCGCCGGGTCGGGTCGGCCGATGCGTAACGGCGCCGGGATGGGAACAGGCAGCCGCGTGGCCAGTTCGCCGAGCCAGCGCTGCTCGTTCCGCATCAACCCGATCGCGACGGCGCGGCGCGGGGTCCGCACCGCCCAGCGGGTGCCGAGCCGGAACATCGCGTTGTCCCAGCCGCTCGCGGCGAGGTGCACGTCGCCGGCGAGGTCGGGATGCTGCGAGGCCACGAGCCGGGCCACGAGCGCCTCGTCGACGTGCAGCTCCGCCGGTGGGCCATCCGTCATCGCCGTCGGTCCTCCCTCGTCGCGCGCCGCCCCAGCGTAATCGAGTCCCCCGTTCGCGTGGTGTGCGCGGCGGCGATCTCGTCCACAATGGGAGCATGACGCGAGCGGAACCCGCGGGGGACGCCGCGCAGCTCTTCCGAGTGTCATTCGTCTGCACCGGCAACATCTGCAGATCACCCATGGCCGAGGTCGTGCTGCGCTCCCTCGCCGAACGCTCGGGCCTCGCCGACCGCCTCGCGATCGAGTCGGCGGCGACCGGCGACTGGCATGTCGGCGAGCAGGCCGACCGCCGCACCATCGAGGCGCTCGAGCGTGCCGGCTACGACGGCTCCCGCCACCGCGCACGCCAGTTCGACCCGAGCGACTACCCGGCACTCGACCTCATCGTGGCGTTCGATCGCGGTCAGGCACGGATCCTCCGCAACTGGGCGCCATCGATGCTCGAGCAGGAGAAGGTGCGACTGCTGCTCGAGTTCGACGCCGAACTCGCGGCCCTGCAGGACGTGCCCGATCCGTACTACTCGGATGCACCGACCTTCGATCGAGTTCTTGGGATGATAGAGCGGTCGACCCAAGCCCTCTTCCGGCAACTCGCCCCCGCACTCAGACAAGGAATCCGATGACTCCGCTGCCCCCTCAGCCGCTCAGCCCGCTCGACGGACGGTACCGCGGCGCGGTCGGCGGGCTCGGCGAGCACCTCTCGGAGGCGGGACTCAACCGCGCCCGCGTGCACGTCGAGGTCGAGTGGCTCATCGCCCAGACCGACCGCCGATTCTTCGGCTCGTCGCCGCTCTCGGCGGACGAGCAGTCCCGGCTCCGCTCGGTCGTGACGGAGTTCGGGCAGGCCGACATCGATGAACTCGCGACGCTCGAGGCGACGACGCGGCACGACGTCAAGGCCGTCGAGTACTACGTGCGCCGCCGGCTCGAGCAGCTCGGCCTCGACTCGATCGCCGAGCTCACGCACTTCGCCTGCACGAGCGAGGACATCAACAACCTCTCGTACGCGATCACGGTGCGCGACGCCGTGCGCGACGTGTGGCTGCCGAAGTTCCGCGGCGTGATCGACATCCTCGCCGCCCTCGCCACCGAGCACCGCGATGCGGCGATGCTCTCGCGCACGCACGGCCAGCCCGCCACGCCGACGACGATGGGCAAGGAGCTCGCGGTCTTCGCACACCGGCTCTCGCGCATCGCCGCCCAGGTCGAGGCGACCGAGTACCTCGGCAAGTTCTCGGGTGCGACCGGCACGTTCTCGGCGCACGTGGTCGCGGCACCGGATGTCGCGTGGCCCGACGTCTCACGCGAGTTCGTCGAGTCGCTCGGGCTCACCTGGAACCCCCTCACGACCCAGATCGAGTCGCACGACTGGCAGGCCGAGCTCTACGCGCGCATCTCGCACGCGAACCGCGTCCTGCACAATCTCGCGACCGACATCTGGACGTACATCTCGCTCGGCTACTTCCGGCAGATCCCGGCCGCGGGCGCCACCGGATCGTCGACGATGCCGCACAAGGTCAACCCGATCCGGTTCGAGAACGCCGAGGCGAACCTCGAGCTCTCGTGCGCGGTACTCGACTCGCTCGCCGCGACGCTCGTCACGAGCCGGCTGCAGCGCGACCTCACCGACTCGAGCGCGCAGCGCAACATCGGCGTCGGCTTCGGCCATTCGCTCCTCGCGCTCGACAACATCCAGCGCGGCCTCGGCGAGATCGACCTCGATGCGGCGCTGCTGGCCGCGGACCTCGACGGCAACTGGGAGGTGCTCGGCGAGGCGATCCAGACGGTGATCCGCGCCGAGGTCGTCGCCGGCCGCTCCACGATCGCGGACCCGTATGCGCTGCTCAAGGAGCTCACGCGCGGCAAGCGCGTCGGCGCGGCCGAGCTCGCGACGTTCGTCGAGGCCCTCGAGATCGGGGATGCCGCGAAGCAGCGCCTGCTCGCGCTCACGCCGGGCGGCTACACGGGGCTGGCGTCCGAACTCGTCGACCGGCTCGGCTGACCGCCGGCGTCCACGTCAGTGCGCCGGGGGGCGGGCGTCGGGCCCGGCATCCGGACCCTTCTGAGCGTCGGGATCGGCGAGCTCGGCGGTCTCCGCCGCGTCGGGCGTGCCGCCCATCGCGAGCAGGGCGAGCACCACGAGCACCACGATGAACGCACCCCCGGCCGCGACGACGGCGAGCGGGAACTCCCGCGTCGTGACGAGCGCGATGACGCCGACGAAGACCGCGGCGAGTGCGGCTCCCCCCACGTACTCGACCGGCCGCAGGACGTCGCGACGGCTCGGCTTGAACTCGTCGGGCTGCTCGCTCACGACTGCTGCTCCGTTCCGGGTGCCGGGGCGTTCGGCGCAACGGCCCACTTCAACGAGAGCCCGCCGATGAGCGACGAGACGCCGAGGATCACGAGGTACCCGCCGAGCAGGCCCACGGCCGTGACGGCGTCGGGCGGCAGGAGCAGGAACACGATCGCGAGCAGCGCGGTGAACGCTCCCGCGGAGATCCAGTCGCGGGCAGCCGGGATGCGGGTGCGACTGCGCAGGCCCGCGTACAGCTCGACGAACCCGGTGACGGCCGCCCATACGCTCACGAGGTAGAGGAGGAACGGCAGGCTCCCCGGTACGCCGACCGCGAGCAGGCCGGCGGTCACGGTGACGACCGCGTTCACCACGAAGAGCGAGCGGATGCCACGCGCCTCGAGCAGCCGCAGCGAGAGCGCGCCGACAAGCAGTCCGGAGACGATGGCCCACGCGCCGAAGACGATGAGGCCGAGCGCGGGGGAGTGATCCTGCGAGAAGGTGATGATCGTCGCGGGAACCAGGGCGAGGAGTCCGCGCACGACCGGGACGACCCAGTAGGGGGTGCGCTCCGGATGGGCATCGCGGGCGGTTGCCACGGCGACCTCTTTCACATCGGAGGGGAGTACCGATCCATCCTACGCGGCGTGCCCTGTCGGCCCCGCTACCCGCTCACCGCTCGACATTCCGGACGACGAGCGCTTGGCCGAGTCGTCGCAGCTCGTCGCGGAGCGACTCGGGCTCGACAACCTCGAGGTATTCCGCCCAGCCAGCCAGTCCCCGCGCGATGAGCTGTTCGGTCGGCGCGGTCACGCGAATCCGGGTCCGCAGGCCGTGGAGTTCCTCTTCCACGACGGTCCGCTGCCCGAACTGCGTCTGCAACAGGGGTACGACGCCGGCGTCGACGATCACGGTCGCTCGCGCGCGCGAGCGCTGGCGGTCGACTTCGTCGGTGACGCGTTCCCACACCTCGGGGAGGTCGAGGTCGACGGGCCGTGAGGACGGCTCGTCGGTGATGACCGCGTGGAGCATCCGATCGACGCGATAGGTGCGCTCGGCGTCGTCGACCGCCCCGAGGAGGTACCAGCGCTCGCGCTTGCGTACGAGGCCCCATGGATCGACGAGCCGTTCGACGGGATCCCGGTTCCAGGCGGCATACTCGATGCGCACCCGCCGACGGGCGACGATCGCCTGTTCGAGCACGGCGAGCTGCGCCGGTCGATCGGCGGCGGGGCGTCCCCATTCGCCGGGATCGATGACGATCGCGTCAGCCGCCGCCGCGGCATCCGACCGGAAGGTCTCGGGCAGGGCCCGCACGAGCTTCCGCAGTGCGGCCTTGGCATCGGGGTCGACGGATGCGGCCGGCCCCACCAGCAGGAAGAGCGCGCGTGCCTCGACCGCCGTGAGCCCGCTGAGGTCGGTGCGAGCCCCGCCGAGCAGCTGCCAGCCGCCGCCGCGCCCGGCTTGGGGATACACCGGGATCCCCGCCGACGAGAGCGCCTCGAGGTCGCGGCGCGCGGTGGCCACTGACACCTCGAGCTCGTCGGCGAGCTCCGCTGCCGTGACGCGGCCGCGCGCTTGGAGGGTGAGGAGCGTGGCGACGAGCCGATCTGCGCGCATGGTTCCATTCTTCAGAGAAAAGTGGTCAGAGGGTGAGCACTTCTGCGTTCGACACTGGTTCCACACGACCGACCAGCTTCACGACGAGAGGGACCACCCATGCTTCGCGGATTCGCCACTGTCAGCTACTACGCCGCCGATCTGGATGCGGCCACCGACTGGTACGCCGAGGTGCTCGGCATCCAGCCGTACTACACGCGGCCCGGGTACCACGAGTTCCGCGTCGGCGATTACGAGCACGAGCTCGGGATCATCGACGCCGCGTACCGCCCGGCGGCGTCGGCCGGCGCGTCTGGCACGACCGGGGAGATCATCTACTGGGCCGTCGACGACGTCCGGGCCGCGTACGAGCGCCTGCTCGCGCTCGGCGCCGTCTCCTACGAGCCGCCGATCGAACGGGGTCCGGGCTTCGTGACCGCCGCCGTCGTCGACCCGTTCGGCAATATCCTCGGCGTCATGTTCAACCAGCACTACCTCGACACCCTCGCCCGCAGGCCACAGGCGGCGTAGCGGCCGCGCCGAGCGGCCGGGGCCGGCGCCCGCTTCCGCCTAGAGCGCCTTCACCGCGGAGAGCACCTTCGCGAGGGAGTCCTTCGCGTCGCCGAAGAGCAGCGTCGTCTGCGGCTCGTAGAGCAGCTCGTTCTCGATACCCGCGAAGCCCGGCCGCATCGAGCGCTTGAGGAACACGACCTGCCGCGCCTCCTCCACCTCGAGGATCGGCATGCCGTAGATCGGCGAGCCGGGCGTCGACTTGGCGGCGGGGTTGACGACGTCGTTGGCCCCGACGACGAGCGCGACATCCGCCGTCTTGAACTCGGGGTTCACCTCGCTCATCTCCTTCAGCGACTCGTACGCCACGTTGGCTTCGGCGAGCAGCACGTTCATGTGCCCTGGCATGCGGCCGGCGACCGGATGGATCGCGAAGGCCACCTCGATGCCGCGCTCCTCGAGCGCCGCCTGCAGCTCGGCGATCGTGTGCTGGCCCTGGGCGACCGCGAGGCCGTAGCCGGGCACGATGAGCACCTTCTGCGCGTAGCGGAGCAGCACCGCGACATCCTCGGGGCTCGACGAGCGCACCGGCCGGTCGGATGCCGCGGTCGAGCCGGCCGTCGATCCTCCCCGGAAGGCGCCGAAGAGGATCCCGGCGACGCTGCGACCCATGGCCGACGCCATCGCCCGGGTCAGGATCGTGCCCGACGCGCCGACGAGCGTGCCGGCGACGAGGAGCAGCACGTTGCCGAGCACGAGACCGGATGCCGCGACCGCGAGTCCGGTGAAGGCGTTGAGCAGCGAGATCACGATCGGCACATCGGCGCCGCCGACCGGCAGCACGAGCAGCACGCCCGTCGCGAGCCCGAGCACGAGCAGCACGACCGCGACACCGGCTGAGCCGGTTGCGACGACGACCACGGATGCCGCGATGGCGGCCAGCAGCGCCGCGCCCATGATCACGGGCAGGCCGGGGAAGACCACCGGGCGGGTCGTCATGAGCTCCTGCAGCTTCGCGAAGGTGACGAGCGATCCCGCGAACGAGACCGCGCCGACGAGCAGCGTGAAGACGGCCGCGACCCGCACCCACGGCTCATCCGCGTGCCCGAGCTCGAGCAGGGCCACGAGCGCGGCCGCACCGCCGCCGACGCCGTTGAAGAGCGCCACCAGCTGCGGCATCTGCGTCATCTGCACCCGACGCGCGACCGGGGCGGCGACGGCGGAGCCGACCGCGATCGCCATGAGGATCCACGGCACGTTCTCGAGTCGCGAGGAGAGGAAGACCGTCACGACCGCGATGAGTGCGCCGGCCGCGCCGATGAGGTTGCCGCGGCGAGCGGTCTTCGGAGAGCTGAGGCCCTTCAGGGCGAGGATGAAGCAGACCGCCGCGACGAGATAGAGGATCGCCGTCCAGGTGGGGGAGAGGAGCGTCATCGCCGGGCCCCCTTCCGGCCGCGGAACATCTCGAGCATCCGGTCGGTGACCACGAAGCCCCCGACCAGGTTCGCGGTCGCGAGCACGACGGCGAGCAGCGCGAGCACGAGCGTCCCCGCGTCCGTCGCCTGACCGGCGACGATGACGGCCCCGACGAGGATGATGCCGTGGATCGCGTTGGCGCCCGACATGAGCGGGGTGTGCAGGGTGCTCGACACCTTCGAGACCACCTCGAAGCCCACGAAGATCGCGAGGACCGTGATCGTGAGCAGGGCGACGCCGTCCATCAGCGGGCTCCTTCCTGGTTCGCTTCGAGCGCGTGGGCCGTCGGCGGATGCCGCACCTCGCCGGCGTGGGTGAGGCAGGCACCCGCGATGACCTCGTCGTCGAAGTCGGGAACGACCCGTCCGTCAGCCGACATGAGCGCGAGGAGGTTCGCGACGTTCTTCGCGTAGAGGCGCGACGCGTCGGTGGGCATGGTCGACGCGGCATCCTTCATGCCGACGAGCGTCACCGTGCCGTGGGCGTCGGCGGTCGGCACGGCGACATCCGAGCCGGCGACCGAGCCCTCGACGTTGCCGCCGGACTCGGCGGCCAGGTCGACGACCACCGAGCCGGGGCGCATCGCCCGCACCATCTCGCTCGTCACGAGGAGGGGCGCCGGGCGTCCGGGGATGGCCGCCGTCGTGATGAGCACATCGGCGTCGGCGACGTGCGGGGCGAGCAACTGGCGCTGTCGCGCGGCGCGGTCCTCGCCGAGCTCCCGTGCGTAGCCGCCGCCCGCGTCGGCGGCGTCGAGGTCGAGCGAGATGAACGTACCGCCCATCGACGCGACCTCGTCGGCGGACGCCGCCCGCACGTCGTTCGCCGA
>JAPSJU010000393.1 GCA_031178025.1 Agromyces sp.
GCGGCATCCGTCGCCACCGTCGTCACCGAACGCCAAGCCGCCGCCTTCGCCGAGGCGGGCTTCGAGCTCTTCGAGGGCCGGCGGGCGACGGGGGCGGCGCCGACGGCCTACCGGTGCCGGTCGTTCGTGTGCGCGCTGCCCGTGCACGACCCCGCGGACCTGGCGGCACTCGACTGATCGCTCGCGCGGAGCGCGTACGCCGGCCACCGGCTCCGTACGATGGTCGCATGCGCGATCGAGCGACCCCTCCGAGCGGCGGACCCCCTCGACCCTCACGCGTCGTCGCGGCCGCCGTGCTCGATGCGGCGCTCGTCGCGCTCTTCGCGGTGGTCGGACGCTCCAGCCACGCCGAGGGACTCGACGCGGCCGGGGTGTGGGGCACCGCCTGGCCGTTCCTCGTGGGCCTCGCCGTCGGCTGGGTCGCAGCCCGGGCATGGCGGCGTCCCCTCGCTGCCTGGCCCACGGGGATGATCGTCTGGGCGGGCGCCCTCGTCGTCGGCATGCTGCTGCGCGCAGCGAGCGGTCAGGGCGTCGCCCCGGCCTTCGTCGTCGTCGCGGCGGTCGCCCTCGCGCTGCTGCTCGTCGGCTGGCGCGCCCTCGCCGTCGTGATCGGCCGGCTGCCGAGCCGCACCCGGAGTCCCGCGGCCGACGACGGAACACGCGGATGAACCCGATCGAATGGCTCTTCGACGCGCAGCTCGTCATCGGCGACCAGGTCATCCTCTGGCGTGAGATCGTCGGCAACGCCTTCGGAATCGCGAGCGCGTTCGGCGGACTGCGACGGAGGGTGTGGGCGTGGCCCGTGGGCATCGTCGGCAACGTGCTGCTCTTCACCGTGTTCCTCGGCGCGGTGTTCGACACGCCGAACCCCGTGAACCTCCTCGGTCAGGCCGGCCGACAGCTCATGTTCATCGCGGTCTCGATCTTCGGCTGGATCCGGTGGTCGCAGCATCGGCAGGTCAGCAGCATCGCGGTCGAACCCCGATGGGCGAGCGGCCGGACCCGCCTGCTGCTCGGTGCCGGGCTGGTCGGCGGCACGCTCGCGCTCACCCCGCTCTTCCGGGCGCTCGGCTCGTTCGAACCCGTGTGGGCGGACGCATGGATCTTCATGGGATCGCTGCTCGCCACGTGGGGCATGGCCAAGGGGTGGACGGAGTTCTGGCTCATCTGGGTCGCCGTCGACATCGTCGGCGTGCCACTGCTCGTCAGCGCCGGGTACTACGCGTCGGCGCTGCTGTACCTGTTCTACGGCGCATTCACGATCCTCGGATTCCTCACCTGGATGCGCGTGCAGCGCCGCGCCGCGCTCACCAGCGCGAGGGCACCCGATCGAGCACCGACCACACCGCCGAGCTGAGCTCGGGATGGTCGAGCGCGATCTCGCGAAGCAGTTCGAACTCGAACCGCGCCGCGTCGCCATCGCGCGCGGCGGGGTGGTAGGCGCGTGCGCGAGCAGGGCTCCAGCGCTCGGAGTGCAGTCGCTCCTCCCGCAGGGTCGCGACGACCTGCTCATCGACCGAGGGGAGTTCGGGGAGGAAGACCCAGGGGTCCTCGCCGAGCCGGCAGCGCAACTCGATGAGCGCGGCGAGCTCGTCACGTGCGTCCTGTCGCAGGCGCTCGAGCGTCGATGCCTCTGCCATCCGCGACCTCCCCTCGCTCTTCGATCGTAATCAACGCTACGTGCACCGTGTGACGGGAGGGTTACGCCGAGCCACGTGAGGTGTACTCCAGATGACGGCGACGTGACGGCTGCGGTCCCACCCGGTGCATCCTCCGGGGAACCGCCGCGACCGAGTGCGATTGAATGGAGCGGTGAACCCCGAACCGCAGCCCGCACCCCCGTGGACCGCGGAGCCCGACCCCCGCACGGTCGAGCTCCTCGGCCGGCTCCGGTCCGACCTCGGTTCGATGGGCTTCACGGTCGCCGCACTCGAGTCGCTCTGGGGTGCGGATGCCGCATCCGCGCTGCACCGCGGCGAACGGGTGCCGGCGAGGCGCGCGCTCGCCGCTCGCCGGCG
>JAPSJU010000394.1 GCA_031178025.1 Agromyces sp.
TACACACGCGTGCACACGCCGCGCTGCTGGGGGTTGGCCTTCAGGGCGGGAGCCTTGGTCTTGGTGACCTTCGGCGAGCGACCCTTGCGGACCAACTGCTGAATGGTTGGCACTGCTTCTCCTTGTTGGTGCTGCACGGTGACAGCGTTGATGGAAATCACATCAGACCCACCGGCACCGCAGAACTGCGGTGCCTTCGGTGGTGGGTATGCCGTGGGGGCGATCGTCGCGATGCCCTTGGAGTGTGCGTCTGTCGTGAACCGGAGCTGTACCATGCCGGAACACCCTCGGGAGTCGGCAGGCACGATTCAAGCGCGCGTCAACGCGCACACCCGATCTATGCTAATGCCGCGCCACGTCGCGGTCAAATGACGACGGCCCTCCCGGGCCCCTGTTCTCTGTGAGCGCACGCGGGCCGCGTCAGCCGGGCCAGCCCGGTGAGTCGAGCTCGCGCTCGAGGTCTGCGAGCAGCTCGCCGACCTGCGGCTCGACGTAGGAGACGACCGCGTGGCCGATCCGCTCGCGATGCTGGGCGAGCTCGACGCAGATGCGCCGGCCGAGCTGCTTCGCGAACTCGTCGGCGAGGCGCACCTCCTCTCGGAGCGCCTCCTTCTCCTCCATGGTGAATGGGCGCGGAGCCGGTTCCGCGGCCTCGGCGGCGGCATCCGCCTCGAGCCCGCTCAGCGTGAAGAGGAACGGATGGTCGGGAACGGGCTCCGGGTCGAGGTCGAGGCCCAGGAACTCGGGGTCCAGGCCCTCCCCCGCCCGGTACGGCCGCCTCGCCTTGCGCTCCTCGGCCAGCCGGATCTCACGGTGCAGCATCGGAAGGTTGCGCGCGGTGTAATCGTCGACGGCGGCATCGATGATGCCCTTCATGCGCATCGAGAAGGCATGCTGCACGGGGTGCGGGACGTCGACCTCGAGTCCCGCCGCGGCCAGGATGGGCGAGCCGAAGCAGCGCTGGCACAGCCGGACGCGGGCGCGATGGGTGCCCGGCCGCCATCTCGGCAGCCAGGCGAGCCAGCGATCGACCTCGTGGCTCACGCGCGCCTCGATGGAACCCTCCACGTGGTTCACGATAGCCGCGCGCGTGCGTCGCGACGAGCACGCCGGGCGCGGGCGCGCCGCGCGACGGGCGCCCGGCGCGATGCACGGCCGCCCGGCGGCCGGCCGTCACTCCTCGTCGTCACGTTCCCATGGCCACCGCGGTCGCCGTGCGCCGCCCGACATGCCGCGGGCCGTGAGCACCGCCGACGCCGCGACGAGCGCCGCGAGCGCCGGAACCAGCAGGCCGAACCAGCCGACGCCGAGACCCAGCGCGAAGACGAGGCTCGCGATGACGCCGCCGGTCGCGATCGCGTAGCCGACGGCGGCGCCGAGCACGAGGGCGAGCCACGACCACAGCGCGGCCAGCAGCGTGGCCGGCGCCATCCGCGACGGGTGGCGCAGGCTCCGCCCCAGGTGCAGGAACAGCGCGGCGACGGATGCGGCGACCGCCGCCGGACCGACGAGGTGCCCCGCGGCGGCGCTCGAGATCACCTCGGCGTCCGTCCACAGGCTGACGAAGCCCCACGCGCAGACGACGAGCGCCAGATCGAGGGCGGCGGCGAACCCCGCGACGACCCAGGCCGAACGGCGTGAGGCATCCATGTGCTCGAGGCTACGCGCGTCGGCGCTCCTGCGTGCGGGACTCGCGGGACGGGAGCCGGGCGCCGGTCGTGGGATGCCGCCACTCGGCCGCCGCGATGACACCGTCGAAGAGCTCCGTCATGAGCGGAGCGAGTTCGACGAGGGCGGTCGTGAACGTCGCGAGCACGACGTCGGTCCGCCCCGGCTCGGTCAGCCAGTAGTCGACGGTGAGCGCCGGGGCGGCGGCCGACGGCCCATCGACGAGGCGGGACCGCCGCAGCACGAGCCCGTCGGCCCTGCCGAACGCCGAGCCGCCCTCGTCGGCGAAGTCGCCCCAGTGATCGCCACCGCTCGTCCGGGATGCTCCGGTTCGGGCGAG
>JAPSJU010000395.1 GCA_031178025.1 Agromyces sp.
TCGGCTTCCTCGTCGGCAAGCCGCGGCAGGGGCGGGTGGGCGTCGGCTGGCGCAGCGTCGAGGCGGCCATGGGCTCGCCCGCCGAGACGCCGACGATCACGGTCGCCGACCTCGACGAGCTGCTCGACCGCCTCGCCGCGACCGCCGGCGCCGGATCGGCGACCGACCGCAGTCGGGAGCTCCGCTCGCTCACGGCTCGCGCGACCGAGCGCGAGCAGGGCTTCCTGGCTCGCGTCCTCCTCGGCGAGATGCGCACCGGTGCCCTCGAGGGCGTCGTGACCGACGCGATCGCCCGTGCCGCCGAGCGGCCCGTCGAGCTCGTGCGCCGGGCGGCGATGCTCTCCGGCGACCTCGGTGAGACGGCACGGCTCGCGCTGACCGGCTCCGAGGTCGAGCTCGCCCGGGTCGGTCTCGTCGTGGGGCGCCCCGTGCTGCCGATGCTCGCCGCATCGGCCACGAGCGCCTCCGCCGCGCTCGCGACGACCGGCGAGGCCTCCGTCGAATACAAGCTCGATGGCGCGCGCATCCAGGTGCACCGCGTCGGCGACGACGTGCGCATCTTCACCCGCAATCTCGCCGATGTCACCCACCGCCTGCCCGAGGTGGTCGAGGTCGTGCGAGACCTGCCCGTGCGCGACGTCATCCTCGACGGGGAGACCCTCTCGCTCGACGAAGACGGTGCGCCGCGCCCGTTCCAGGAGACGATGTCGCGGTTCGGTGCCGACGCCGCGCGCGAGACGCTCCTGCATCCCTGGTTCTTCGACGTGCTGCACGTCGACGGCCGCGACCTGCTCGACGAGCCCCTCGCCGCGAGACTCGCGGAACTCGATCGCATCGCACCCGCGCAGCGCATCCCGGGCGAGATCACCGCCGACCCCGAGGTCGCCGAGCGGGTCGCCCGCGACGCGCTCGCCGCCGGGCAGGAGGGGGTCCTCGTCAAGGCGATCGGCTCGCCCTATGCGGCAGGTCGCCGCGGCTCGAGTTGGATCAAGGTCAAACCCGTGCACACGTACGACCTCGTCGTGCTGGCGTGCGAGTGGGGCTCAGGCCGACGCGCAGGGCTGCTGTCGAACCTGCACCTCGGCGCGCTCGATCCGACGGGCGAGTTCGGCGAGGCCGGCGGCTACGTCATGGTGGGCAAGACGTTCAAGGGCCTCACCGATGCGCTGCTGCGCTGGCAGACCGAGCGCTTCCCCCAGATCGAGGTGCGGCGCGGCGGGAACACCGTCTGGGTCGAGCCCATCACCGTCGTGGAGATCGCCATCGACGGGGTGCAGCGCTCGAGCCGCTATCCCGGAGGCATCGCACTGCGCTTCGCCCGGGTGAAGCGGTACCGCGACGACAAGCGGCCCGAGGAGGCCGACACCATCCAGTCGCTGCGAGCGCTGCTCCGGGCCTGAGGCTCGTCGTCACGGCACTGGCGCGCCCGCCGAGCGAGCGCGCCAGTCGTGGGATCCGGGGCGTCACCGCCCCGGCGGCCGGATCAGGCGTCGAATCGGGCGCCGGCGGGGTCGGAGGGAAGGGCCAGCATCACGAGCACGATGAGACTGCCGACGAACGGGATCAGCATCAGGAAGTAGAACGCGCCCGAGCGATTCGTGTCGTGGAAGCGCCGCCACGAGAGGGCGAGCCAGGGCACGAGCGTCGCCAGCGCCCAGATGCCCGAGAGCACCACGCCGACGGTGTAGCCCGGACCGAACGCCGCCTGCCCGGTCGCCGGGTCGACGGTGGTGCCGGCGCCGCCGAGCAGGAGCGAGATGACGTAGAGCACGGTGGCGACGACGACGCTGACCAGTGCCCACCACCAGAACTCGCTGCGGCTCGCCCGGCCCGAGAACGTGGCGTACTTCTTGAAGAAGCGACGGACCGCCTGGCCGATCGTGGCGCCGTAGAGCGGCTGCGAGAGCGGCACTTCCTCGGTGGGGGTCGCATAACCGGTGGACATGGTTCCTCCTTCACGGCGAGGCACGGCTCGTCGATTCGGGGGACAGCGTAGCGCTC
>JAPSJU010000074.1 GCA_031178025.1 Agromyces sp.
CGAGCTTCGCAAGGACGTGGCGGTCGCCGGCACCTTCGGCGCTGAGGTTGGACTCCCAGCCGGCGAAGACGAGGTCGGGCTCGGCGGCGAGCGTCGCCTCCTGCGACGGCACCCTGTCCGAGAGCACTTCGAGGCCGGACACGGCGTCGGCGAGTTCGTCGGGCACGGGGCCGTCGCTGAACGCGGTGCCGATGACGCGGTCCTCGAGCCCGAGGGCGAGCATCAGCTCCAGGGTCGACGACTTGATGGTGACGACGCGCTCGGGAGCCGCGTCGAGGGTGACCTCGGTGCCGCAGTTGTCGATGGTCAGGGGGTACCCGGCCGTCGCTGCGCCGGCGCCTTCGCCGGCGCCGGCTCCGGTGACCGGATCGGCCGAACTCCCGCTCGCGCACCCGGCGAGGAGCAGGGCGATGACGGGAACGGCGGCGAGCGGCGTCGGACGGCGTGCGGGCATGGATCCTCCGGGATGGCGTGCAGGTGCATGACTCCGACGAGGTCGGGGACTCGCGGCCCAATCCCGGGCCACACGCATCGATCAGATCCGGATCGATGGGTCTTCGCTCATCCTACGTCGCACCGGGGACGTCGGGGCGGTCGAGCGGCTCGGGACGGCCGGGTGCGGCTGACCGCCTCGCCCGGCCGGCGAGGTCGAGTGCCGCCCCGGCGAGGTCGGCGGAGGTGCCGAGGTCCCGCATCCAGAGGGGCACGGATGCCGCGGCCAGACCGAGCGACGCGAGCGACGCGAGCGACGCCGCATCCGCCTCATCGACCAGCCAGCCATCGAGCAGCCCGCCCGACGACCGCGCACCGTAGTGCCGGCCGACCGCCTCGGCGGTCGTCTCGACGCCGATGACCGGCAGGCAGGCATCGGCCATGCCGCGCACGACCCGGCCGCCGATGATGGGCGAGACGCCGACGACGGGCGCGTGGGTCTCGGCCAGCGCCTCGCGGATGCCGGGGACCGAGAGGATGGTGCCGATCGAGACGACCGGATTCGACGGCGCGACGAGCACGACGTCGGACCCGACGATGGCCTCGACGACACCGGGTGCCGGCTGCGCCGCCCGGAGATTCCGCTGCCGGAAGGCGAGCGCGGGCAGGGCCGCACGGTAGCGGGTCCACCACTCCTGGAAGTGCATCGCCCGCGCGCCCTCGGGCACGTCGGGATCTGCCACGTCCACCCAGGTGTCGACCTCGGTGTCGGTCGCCGGCAGGAGACGCACGCCGAGCGGCCATCGCCGCTGCAGCCGCTCGGCGACCTCGGAGACGGTCGCTCCCTCGCGGAGCCACGCCGTGCGGGCGAGGTGCGTGCCGAGGTCGAGGTCGCCGAGCGTGAACCAGGGCCAGCCGACGCCCCACTCGCGCAGCTCGGCGGCGACGCGTTCGGTCTCGCCCGCGCGACCCCAGCCGCGTTCGGCGTCGTTCACTCCCGCGAGCGAGTAGAGCAGCGAGTCGAAGTCGGGCATGAGTCGCACGCCGGCGAGCCAGATGTCGTCGCCGGTGTTCACGACCACCGTGACGGATGCCTCGCTGCCGCCCTCACCGTCGGGCCAGCGCCGCGCGCACTCCTCGCGAACGCCGCGCACGAAACGCGACCCCCCGACGCCGCCCGCGAGCACTGTGATCCGCACCCTGTCACGCTACCCGGCACGGCTTCCAGCCGCTCGGTCGGGGGAGTAGCCTGTGCGCGGAGAGATCCTCATGAAACTCGAAGTGTCGACGACGATCGAACGCCCGGTGGCGACCGTATGGGATTTCTACGCGGTCCACCATGTCGAGAACCATCCCCGATGGAACCCCGACGTCGAGCTGGCCGACACCTCGGCGGAACCGATCGGCGTGGGAACCGTGATCCGACGTCGGAGCAGGCTGAGCGGCGCCCCGACCGAGGGAACCATGGAGATCACCGAGTTCGAGCCCCAGAAGGTCATGCGAGCGAGGACCCAGGACGGGCCGATCACGATCGACGGGTGGGCGTTCTTCTCGGCCCGAGGCGAGAACTCGACGCAGCTCACGATGGGGGGCGAGTTCCCCGGGATGGACGACGAGATGAAGGAGAAGATCAGGCCGCTCATGGAGCGGAGCATCGTCAACATCAAGGCCCTGGTCGAGTCCGAGACCTGACCGCCCGGGAGCGCCGGCCGACGCCTTCGCAGGAGCCGCTCAGTAGCCCCCTGCCGCGAGATGCTTCGCCGCCGTCGCCAGCGCATCCGCGACCTCGTCGGTGTCGTCGCGGAGTGCGCTCACCGTGATGCGCACGAACTCGGCGGGCATCCGGCCTCGCATGCCGCGCGCGGCATCCGTCCCCCCGGCTGCCAGGAACGGAGTTCCGGCGGCGACGCGGATGCCTGCCGCGGCGAGCTGCACGAGTGCCGATCGTTCGCTCAGCACCGGCATCCACAGGTTGATGCCGTCGGCCGGCGCCACCGCGACGCCGCGCGAGCGCAGGGCGTCGCCGAGCGCCCGCTGTCGCGTGTAGTACTGCCGGCGGGCCTCGGCGACCGCGTCGATCGAGCCGCCGTCGGTGAGCAGGTCGAGCAGGATGGTCTGGAGCATCCGCGATGTCCATCCCGGTCCGAGCATGCGACGTGAGGCGATGTGGTCGACGAGCTCGCGTGGCCCGCCGAGGGCCGCGATCCGCAGGTCGGGTCCGTGCGATTTCGAGAAGCTCCGCACGTGCACCACGCGCCCCGGCAGTGCCCCGCCGAGCGTCACGTCGCCCGCCGTGGAGATGAGCCCGGAGTGATCGTCCTCGATGACCACGAGTTCGTCCACGTCGGAGGCGGAGCGGATGACCCGAGCCAGCGCCTCTGCCCGCTCGAGCGTCATCGAGGCGCCGGTGGGGTTCTGCGCACGCGGCTGCAGCAGCACGGCCACCGGGCGCCGCACGAGCGCGCGGGCGAGCGAATCGGGCAGCACCCCGTGCTCGTCGAGCCGAACCGGCACGGCTTCCGCGCCGAGGACGTCGAGCAGGTCGAGGAAGGGCGGGAACCCCGGGCTCTCGACGACGACCCGGTCGCCGAAGCGCACGAGTTGCTCGAGCGTGCGCGAGATGGCGTCGAGGGCGCCGTCGACGACCATGATCGACTCCGCTCCCGATGGCCACGAGTCGACGAGCACGGAGGCGAGGCCCGGAATCACGGGCTCCGCCTGGTAGCTGCCCGTCTCGGCGCGGGATGAGACCCGCGAGAGCGCAGGACCGAGGGCCGGCAGCAGCAGCGGGTCGGGCGTGCCGCGTGAGAGGTCGAGCCGCACGGGGTCGTCGGGTGCCGCCATGCCCCGCATCCGTGGAGCGAGCCAGCGCGGAGAGCGGGGTCGCACGAAGCTGCCCGCGCGACCGCGCGATTCGATGAGACCGGCGCCCGCGAGCGCCTGCCAGGCCTGGCTGACGGTTGCGGGACTCACGCCGAGCGCGGTCGCGAGCTCGCGCACGGTGGGCAGCCGTTGGCCTCCGGCGAGGTCGCCCGCGTTGATCATCCGCCCGATCACCCCGGCGATGCCGCGCGGCGTCGTGTCGGTGAACTGCGCGAGCGCGGTCAGCGTGCGGACGTCCACGCGTCCGTCGGTCGTCCGAGCAGTGGGCACACGAATACCTGACACGACCATTGCCTCCTCACGAAGCAAGGGACAGGATAAGTAACCACAACGTCACAGTGCGAAACACAAGAGAAATGTTCACGCCGAAGAATAACAGAACGGCGACGGCAACGACGCCGAACACCTCAGGAGGCAACATGACGATCGTCAGGGCGGCCATCACGCAGACGACGTGGACGGGCGACAAGGCATCGATGCTCGACAAGCACGAGCAGTTCGCGCGGCAGGCCAAGGAGCAGGGCGCCGAGGTGATCTGCTTCCAGGAGCTGTTCTACGGGCCCTATTTCGGCATCACGGAGGACGTGAAGTACTACGACTACGCGGAGCCGGCGGACGGACCCATCGTGCAGCGCTTCGCCGCGCTCGCGAAGGAGCTCGGCATGGTGATGATCCTGCCGATCTACGAAGAGGAGCAGCCCGGGGTGTACTACAACACCGCGGTCGTCGTCGACGCCGACGGCACGATCCTCGGCTCGTACCGCAAGCACCACATCCCGAATCTCGAGAAGTTCTGGGAGAAGTTCTACTTCCGGCCGGGCAACCTCGGCTACCCCGTCTTCCAGACCGCCGTCGGCCCGGTCGGCGTCTACATCTGCTACGACCGCCACTTCCCCGAGGGCTGGCGCGAACTCGGGCTGAACGGGGCGCAGATCGTCTTCAACCCGAACGCGACGAAGCCCGGCCTCTCCAACCGGCTCTGGGAGATCGAGCAGCCGGCGGCAGCCGCGGCGAACGGCTACTTCATCGCCGCCGCCAACCGCGTCGGCCTCGAGGACAACGAGTACGGCGAGCTCGCCGTGAACTTCTACGGCAAGAGCCAGTTCGTGGACCCGCAGGGGAACATCGTCGGCGGCTACGGCTCCGAGAGCGAGGAGGAGGTCGTCGTCCGCGACCTCGACCTCGACATGATCCGCACGGTCCGGAATGCGTGGCAGTTCTACCGGGATCGCCGGCCCGACTCGTACACCTCCATCCCGAAGCCGTAGTCGACGAGGCAGCGAAGGAGCGAACCATGGCGACCACCCTCATCACCGGCGGCACCGTCGTGACCGCGACGGGACGCGCCGCCGCCGACGTCCTCGTCGACGGCGAGACCATCCGGGCCGTGCTCGAACCGGGCAGCACCCTGCTCGGCACGGATGTCGCAGCATCCGTCGACCGCGTGATCGACGCCACCGGAAAGTACGTCATCCCCGGCGGCATCGACGCCCACACCCACATGCAGTTGCCCTTCGGCGGCACCGAGGCGTCCGACACCTTCGAGTCGGGCACCCGGGCGGCCGCGCACGGGGGCACGACCTCCATCATCGACTTCGCGGTGCAGACCTACGGCCAGCGCATCGAAGACGGCCTGGCGGCCTGGCATGAGAAGGCGGCGGGGAACTGCGCGATCGATTACGCGTTCCACCAGATCGTCGGCGACGTCAACGCCGCGTCGCTCGAGGCGATGCGGCGACTTCCCGACGAGGGCATCTCGAGCTTCAAGCTCTTCATGGCGTATCCGGGCGTCTTCTACTCGGATGACGCGCAGATCCTCAGGGCGATGCAGGTGTCCCGCGAGACCGGCATGCTCACGATGATGCACGCCGAGAACGGTCCGGCGATCGACGTGCTCGCCCAGCAGCTCATCGAGCAGGGCAGGACCGACCCGTACTACCACGGCATCGCACGCGCCTGGGAGATGGAGGAGGAGGCGACGCACCGCGCGATCATGCTCGCCAAGGTCACCGGGGCGCCGCTCTACGTCGTGCACGTCTCGGCGAAGCAGGCGGTCGAGCAGCTCGCCTGGGCCCGCGACAAGGGCCAGAACGTCTACGGCGAGACCTGCCCCCAGTACCTCTATCTCTCGCTCGAGGAGCAGCTCGGCGCCACGAGCGAGGAGTGGGGCGCCTTCGAGGGCGCGAAGTGGGTGTGCTCGACGCCGCTGCGCAGCCGTGAGGAGGGGCACCAGCGGTCCATGTGGCAGGCCCTTCGCACGAACGACCTGCAGATGGTCTCGACCGACCACTGCCCGTTCTGCATCAAGGACCAGAAGGAGCTGGGCCTCGGCGACTTCCGGAAGATCCCGAACGGGATCGGCTCGATCGAGCACCGCATGGACCTGATGTACCAGGGCGTGGTCACCGGTGAGATCACGCTCGAGCGCTGGGTCGAGCTCACGAGCACCACGCCCGCCCGGATGTTCGGGCTCTACGGCCGGAAGGGCGTGATCCAGCCCGGCGCCGACGCCGACATCGTCGTCTACGACCCGAGCGGTCACACCTCGATCGGCCTCGGGAAGACGCACCACATGAACATGGACTACTCGGCGTGGGAGGGATACGAGATCGACGGCCACGTCGACACCGTCCTCAGCCGGGGCAAGGTCATCGTCGACGGCGACGAGTACCTCGGCGCCAAGGGCGACGGCCGATTCCTCAAGCGCGGCCTCTCGCAGTACCTCGTCTGAGCACGTCCGAACCGAGCGGAGCACACATGGAATTCGGAGCGGTACTCCAGACCAACCCGCCCGCGTCGCGAACCATCCAGCTCGCGAAGCTCGCCGAGGTGCACGGGTTCAGCCACGTGTGGACGTTCGACTCCCACATCCTCTGGCAGGAGCCGTACGTCATCTACAGCCAGATCCTCGCGCAGACGCAGCGCATCAAGGTGGGCCCGTTCGTGACCAACCCGGCGACCCGGGACTGGACGGTCACGGCGTCGGTCTTCGCGACCCTGAACGAGATGTTCGGCAACCGCACGGTGTGCGGCATCGGCCGCGGCGATTCGGCGGTGCGCGTCACGAACGGCAAGCCGACGACGATGACGGAGCTCCGCGAATCGATCCACGTCATCCGCGAGCTCGGCAACTCCCGCCCGGTCGAGTACCACGGCTCCACCATCCGCTTCCCGTGGAGCCGCGGCTCCGAGCTCGAGGTGTGGGTCGCGGCATACGGTCCGATGGCATTGCGGGTCGCCGGCGAAGTGGGCGACGGGTTCATCCTGCAGCTCGCCGACCTCGACATCGCCGCCTGGATGATCACGACCGTCCGGGATGCCGCCGAGAAGGCCGGTCGCGACCCGATGTCGGTGAAGTTCTGCGTCGCCGCGCCGATGTACATCGGCGACGACCTGGCGCACATGCGCGACCAGTGCCGCTGGTTCGGCGGCATGGTCGGCAACCACGTCGCCGACATCGTCGCGAAGTACGGCATGCACGGCACCGTGCCCGACGCGCTCACCGACTACATCAGGGGCCGAGAGGGCTACGACTACAACGAGCACGGACGAGCCGGGAACGTGCACACCCAGTTCGTTCCCGACGAGATCGTGGATCGCTTCTGCGTGCTCGGCACCGCGGACCAGCACATCGAGAAGCTCAGGGCGCTGGCCGATCTCGGCGTCGACCAGTTCGCCGGCTACCTCCAGCACGACAACAAGGAGGAGACGCTGCGGGTCTACGGCGAGACCGTGATCCCCGCGCTCTCCGAGCACATCACGGCGAAGGCATGACCGCGACCGGGGTGCGCGAGACGAACGCGGTGACGGATGCCGCGGCCATGCCGGCCGGCCCCGAGTTCCGCTCTCCCGGGCGCGCGGTGCCGGGCCGCGCTCGCCGAGGACTCGAACGGTGGGCGTGGGGGCTCGCCGGGCTCCTCGCCGTCGCCCTCGTCTGGGAGGTCTACAAGATGCTCGGCCCGGCCGACGGCGTCGTCATCGGGGAGACCCGCGTGCTGCCGCGGACCACCGACCTCGCGATGCCGCACGTCTGGGAGATGATCGGGCGTCTCGCGGAGCCCGTGACGCGGTCGCCGTCCGCCCAGCCGCTCTGGGCGGTCGTCGCGCTCGCGGCGGCGACCACGCTCGGCATCGCCGCCGTCGGCTGGCTCGTCGGCGTCGTGGTGGGCGTGGGACTCGCGCTCGTGATGCAGCGGTGGCGCATCGCGGAGTGGGGCCTGCTGCCGTGGATCGTGCTCAGCCAGACGGTGCCACTCATCGCGTTCGCGCCGGTCGTGAAGAGCTGGGGCTCACGCGTCGAGATCGGTGCGTTCGAGTGGCAGGACTGGATGTCGGTCGCGCTCATCGCGAGCTACCTCGCCTTCTTCCCCATCGCGATCGGCGCCCTGAAGGGGCTGCAGTCGCCCGACCGCATCCACACCGAGCTCATGCAGAGCTACGCCGCCGGCTACTGGCAGACGCTCCGGAAGCTGCGCCTGCCCGCGGCGGTCCCCTACCTGCTCCCGGCCCTCCGCCTCGGTGCGGCGAACGCCGTGATCGGCGCCGTCGTCGCCGAGGTGTCGACGGGGCTCCAGGGCGGCATCGGCCGCATCCTCATCCAGTTCGCCGGACAGGCGTCGGGGGACCCGGCCAAGGCGTGGGGACCGATCTTCGGGGCGATCGTCCTCGGCCTCGTGGCCGCCGGATCCGTCGCCCTGCTCGGCGCGATCCTGAAGAACTACCGACGAACGGAGGAGGCCGCATGAGCATGACATCCACTGCTGCGGCAGTCGAGATCAGGGCCGCCGACAAGGTCTTCGAGACCCGCAGCGGTCCCGTGCAGGCGCTCGACGCCATCGACCTGACGGTGGCCGCCGGCGAGTTCGTCTCGTTGATCGGTCCGAGCGGATGCGGCAAGTCGACGCTCATGCGACTCATCGCCGACCTCGACGAGCCGTCGAGCGGCACCATCGCGGTCTTCGGCAAGAGCCCGCGCCAGGCGCGACTCGACCAGGAGTACGGCATCGCGTTCCAGTCGGCGGGACTGCTGCCCTGGCGCACCGTCGCGGCGAACGTCGCGCTGCCGCTCGAACTGCACGGCGTGGCATCCGGCGCCCGCGCGTCCCGAGTGAGCGAGCTGCTCGAGATGGTGGGGCTCTCGGACTTCGCCGACCGGTACCCCGACCAGCTCTCGGGCGGCATGCAGCAGCGGGTCGCGATCGCGCGGGCGCTCGCCGAGCAGCCGCGGCTCCTGCTCATGGACGAGCCGTTCGGCGCGCTCGACGAGATGACGCGGGAGAAGATGCAGACCGAGCTCGTGCGCATCTCGGCCGAGACGGGCGCGGCCGTGGTGTTCGTCAC
>JAPSJU010000396.1 GCA_031178025.1 Agromyces sp.
ACCCAGGTCGCGCCGAGCATGAACAGCAGGCAGACGGCGACGTTGATGAGCGGCACGGCGGCGAGGTCGGCGATCGACGGGTCCCCGACGAGCTGCGAGATCAGCAGGAACAGGAAGTCCACGGCGATGCCGGCGAGGTTCGAGAGCACGAGGATCGTCGCGGCGACGAGGCCCCAGCCGGCCATCCAGCCGACCCAGGGGCCGAACGCCCGCGTCGCCCAGGTGAACGAGGTGCCCGAGTCGGGCATGCGCCGATTCAGCTCCCGGTATCCGAAGGCGATGAGGAGCATCGGGATGAATCCGACGAGGATGATCGCGGGCACCTGCACGCCGACCTCCGACACCGTCGGGCCGAGCGCCGCCGTGAGCGTGTAGGCGGGCGCGATGCACGAGATCCCGATGACGACCGCGCCGATGAGGCCGACCGATCCTGCCGACAGTCCCTTCTTCGAGATGCCGTGCTCCGCGGATGACGCCGCTGCACCCCCGTCGTTCTCGGCTCGTTCGCCCGCGGCGAGCGGGGCATCGGTATCTGGTCGCTGCGTCATTGCATCTCTTTCAGGTCGTGCGCCGAGGACCATCCCCGGCACCGGCGGTCAGGCGGCGGTGTGCCCGCGGTCGTACGGGAGGACACGCGGGGTGGCGCTCACGCTCGGACCTCCGCGGGACCGTCGGAGTCGAGCGCGGCGAGCACCGCCGCGGCCGCCTCGCGGCCCACCCGGATGGCGCCGTCGACATGCTGGTAGCCCTTCCCCGCCATGTCGCTGCACGAGAAGTGGATGGGTCCGACCGGCGTGCGCAGGTCCGCGCCGTAGCGGGCGAGTCCGCCCATGTCGAAGCTCGCGGCGTAGGCGCCCCTGGTCCACTCCTCGGATCCCCAGTCGCTCTCGTAGTAGACGACCGGGTGCAGTGCCTGCTCGCCGTAGTAGTGCGAGAGCGACTCGAGGATGTTCGCCTTGCGCTCCTCGGCGCTGAGCGAGAAGACGCCGTCGGCCGCCTCGTCGGCGACGAAGCCCACGAGCGTGCCGCGAGGGTCGTCGTGGTTGGTGTTGTCGTACGCCTCGTGCACGAGCTCGTAGGGGCTGAAGGCCGTGCCGGAGAGCCCGGCTTCACGCCAGAACGGCCGCTCGTAGACGGCGTGCACCTTGATGACGAGCCCCATCGAGAGGTGCTGGTGCAACTGCTGCTGCCGCCGCGGCAGGGGCGGCTCGTACGAGATGCGGCTGATGAGGACCGGCGGCACCGCGAGGATCACGTGCTCGGCGTGCACCTCGAGGTCGTCGGTGACGGCGACGACGCCGGCGGCATCCGGCTGCCAGCGCAGCGTGCGCACCGCCTGGCCGAGCCGGACCGCCCCGCCGAGCCGCTCGGCGAGACGGAGCGGCACCTGCTGGAGGCCGCCGACGACGCGCCGGTCGAGGATGAAGTCGGCGTCGACGAGGTGCGAGAAGGAGCCGGCGGATGCCGCCATGAGCAGCGCCTGCAGCGCCGAGAACGCGTGCGCCGGCTTCGTGAGCATCGCCCCGGCGATGAACATGCCGATGTTCTCGCGCGCCTCCTCGTCGTCGGTCTGCGTCTCGAGCCAGTGCGCGAACGAGATCTCGTCGAGCTCCTTGGCCCGCGGGTGATCCCACGGGCGTTCGGGGTCGATCTCGGCGACCAGCGCGTCGAGCTTCTCGATGAGGGTGACGATCTCCTGCTCCGTCGCCGGCGGCACCGGGAAGATCTCGCCCTCGAACCGCCTGAGCTCGCCGCCGGGCCCGATGTAGATGTTGACCCCGTCGCGGTGGCGCGGATACGTGTCGAGCCCGAGCTCGCCGAGGGTCTCGATGAGCGCGTCCTGGTCGGGCGAGACCCACTGGCCGCCGATCTCGAGCATGGCCCCGTCGATGTCGTCGGTCCACAGCCGCCCCCCGACGCGGTCGCGAGCCTCGAGCACGACGACCGTGCGCCCTTCGTCCTTCAGGCGAG
>JAPSJU010000397.1 GCA_031178025.1 Agromyces sp.
GTGCGCGCCTCCACCCGCCGTGGCGGCGCACACGCTCCAGGCGTCGTCGGCGAATCCGCCGCCGCGGAACACGCGATACGCGTCGTACCGGGCCGGGTCGAGCAGGTCCCAGCACCACTCCCACACGTTCCCCAGGGTGTCGAACATCCCGTTGAGGTTCGGATGCTTCCCACCCACGTCCTGCGGCGTCGTCACGCCGTCGGCGCTCGTCCAGGCGACCTCGGTCAGGGGGCCGTAGTGCGCACTGGTCGAGCCTGCCCGGCAGGCGAACTCCCACTCGGCCTCGGTGGGGAGGCGGTACCCGTCGGCGTCCACATGCCAGGTGACGTCCTCGCCGTCGAAGGCGTACACGGGCTCCAGCCCCTCCCATTCCGAGGCGGCATTGCAGAATCGGACCGCCCGCAGCCAGCTCACGTCGGTGGCCGGACGGCGAGGATGCGACGCCGTCTCGCCGAGCAGCTCGGCGAGCTGCTCCTGGGTGACCGGGAAGACGCCGATCTCGAACGGCTCGAGCTCGACGCTCCACCGCACCTTGCGACGCGCGTCATGGAGCGCCACCGTGCCGCCCTCCACGCGCGTGAGTTCGATGTCGGCGGTCAGCGCTTCGTCATCTCCTCGGCGAGCATCACCAGGATGCCGCTCGGGCCACGGACGTACGTGAGCCGGTAGAGGTCCTCATACGTCGCCACGCCGCGAAGCGGATGGCAGCCGTGCCTCGCCGCGATCTCGAGCGCGTCGTCGATGTCGTCGACCGAGAAGGCGACGCGGTGCATGCCGATCTCGTTGGGACGAGTCGGCTCCGTCTCGATCGCCTCCGGATGGATGTACTCGAAGAGCTCGAGGCGACCGTTGCCGTCCGGCGTCTGGAGCATCGCGATCCTGGCATGGTTGCCATCGAGGCCGACGGCGGTGTCGGTCCACTCGCCGCTGACCGTGTCACGGCCGACGACCGTCAGACCGAGGTCGGTGAAGAAGGCGATCGCCGCCTCGAGGTCGCGAACGGCGATGCCGACGTTCTCGAGTCTGATGCCCATGCCTTGCATGCTACCGAGCCGACGGGGCATGGCGCGGGTGAGGAAGCGCAGCGCGCCCTCCGCACGTGGCGCGCGTTCTGGAGGAGCGCGAGCACGCCGTCGTGGCCCCGCCCGATAAGGTGACCGGATGTCGATCCGAACCGATCCCGCCGCCGTCCACGACGAGACGCGGCCCGCTCCGCTGCGGGTGTGGATCCCGCCATTCCTGGGCGTCGCCGCCGCGGTCGCGGGCCTCCTGCCCTGGCTGGTGACCGGGATGCGGCTCCCGCTGCAGAACCTCTGGGCCACCGACACCATGCCCGATGACATGCCGGTCGTGCTGCTGCCCTTCAGCCAGTACGCCCTGGCTCCCGTCGCCGCGCTCATCGTGACGGGCGCCGCCGTGGCGGCGATCGCCGCGCGGGCCACGCGCCGGCGCCAGCCGCGAGGCGGCGTGCCGGCGATCTTCATCGGGCTCGTCGCCACCCAGGTGATCGCGGCCGCGCAGACGGCCACGGTGGTTCGCGGCGGGCTCGCCGAGCGCGGCGAGTCGGACCTGTACTTCGCCGCGGTGCTCGCCGTCACCGTCCTCGCGGTCCTCGTCGGCGCGGCGGTGTTCTGGCTCGTCGCCGCGGCACCGCGCGCGGGTGCGCTCCTCGGGCTCGCCGTCGCCGCGATCCTCTTCGGCCCGTGGCTCGGCGACCTCCTCGTGCCGATGGGCACCGTCCCGGTCGACTGGGTCGGCGCCCTCGCCGGCTGGACGCGCTGGGTGCCGTCGATCCTCATCGGCATCGCGATCGCATGGTCCGGCATCCGCACCATCGGCCGCATCATCGCCGCGGTGGCGAGCCTGCTCCTGCTCTGGAGCGCCCCGGCGCTCATCACCGGCGTCTCGAGTGCCGCCGGCAGCCGCGTGCTCGCCGAGCACCCGGCT
>JAPSJU010000398.1 GCA_031178025.1 Agromyces sp.
CAGGTCGAGATCGCGGCCGCCCTGCGCAACAGCGTGCACGGACCGGAACCCGTGCTCGTGACGTCGGAGTACGGGCACGACGCCTTCCTCATCGAGCACGCCGCCGTCGGTGCCGCCCTCCGGCGCCTCCTCGCAGCCTGAGGGTGACCCCGCCGCATCCGCGTGGACTCCGCTACAGTTCGAGAGTGACGGCACCCGCGCGTCGGGGTGCCCGGCGCAGCGAGGGGGTGGAGTGAAGCGGATCCACAAGGAGCGTGACCGGCTGCTCCGCCGGCTGGCCCGTGTCGCGGGCCTGGTCGGCACGGCGGGCGCGCTCGCATGCCTGCTCGTCCCCGGCACGGCGGCCCCCGGCGAGCTCGCGATCGGGGCGCTCCTCTGCCTCGCGATCGCGCTGCTCGTGATCCTGCACACCGAGCGCGGTGCGCTCCTCCCGGCCATCGGCGTCGTGGCCGGCGCGATGACGTTCATCCTGGTGCTCGGGTCCGCCCCGGTGCTCGACGCCGGCACCGCGACGGCGATGTCGGCGATGGGCGGCGCCGCCGCCGCGTCGGTGGGGACCACCCTCGTGGTGCGCCACCGTGGCGGCCTGCTCGTCGCCGCCCTCATCGCCGCGGTGCTCTGCTCGGTGTGGATCGGCGCGGGCCAGATCCATGACGCCCGCGCGATCGTCGCCACCACGTTCGCGGGGTGGGCGGTGACCGCGACGCTCGGCACGTGGATCGATCGGGCGATCTCGCTCGCCGCGTCCCGACTCGAGGAGGTGGGCCGCGCCCACGAGGCGGAGCGCCTCGCGAGCGAGCTCGAGGCCCAGCAGCGGCAGGACGCGCGGGTGCTGCACGACACGGTCCTCGCCACCCTCTCGCTGCTCGCCCACTCGGGCGTCGGCGTGGGCCCGACCGCGCTGCGACAGCAGGCCGGCGACGACGCGAGGCTCCTGCGGCTCCTCCGCCTCGGCGCCCCGCTCGACGCCGGCTCGACGGCGATCTTCTCGCCGGAATCCGACGACGACGCACTGAGCACGACGTTCGAATCGGTGCGGCAGCGCTTCGCGCGCATGGGCCTCGACGTCAACTGGCACGGCGCAGGACAGCTCGTGCTCCCCCGAGAGACGCTCGACGCCCTGCTCGGGGCGCTCGGCGAGTGCCTCGAGAACGTGCGGCGCCACTCGGGAGTGAAGGAAGCGGATGTCACCGTGACCGATGACGAGCGCATGGTCCGCGCCATGGTCACCGACACGGGAGCCGGCTTCGAGCCCGGTGCCATCGACGGCGGCCGGCTCGGCTATGCGGAGTCGGTGGTGGGCCGGCTCCACACGGTGGGCGGCCGCGCCCGGGTCTTCTCGTCGCCGGGCTCCGGCACCACCGTCATGCTCGAGGTGCCGAAGCCATGAGCCGTACCGACGGGAGCAGCCGAGTGCCTCCTCGACGCGACCTGCCGTTCCACCGGCCGAGCCGCTCGGCGAGGGCGGCGAGATCCGCCGGTGACGTCCGCGACAGCCACGGCGGCCGGCGTCTCGCGACGGGCATCACGATCGCGGCGGGGGTCGTGGTCGTCGCGCACCTCATGCACGCCGCCGTGCTCGCGCCCTACTTCCCGGCCGGGCGGAGCCCGTGGCCGGCGTGGCTGGCGCTCGCCGCGGTGATCGCCATCGGCGTCGTCTCGCGCCTCATCGCGCGGACGATGCCCGACTGGCTCTACGTCGCGCTGCTCATCGGCCTCGCCGCACCGCTCTCGCTCGACGTCGCGGCCACCGCAGGGCAGCTCCACCTCGGGGTCACGCCGACCGCTGCCGCCGCGGCCGGGGCGGTGCTCATGCCGGTCGCCGCGATCCGCGGCACGCGCGTGCCCTTCGCCGTCGCGAGCGTCATCTCGTCGATCCTCGCGATCGAAGCCGTCCTCCAGGTCGGCACGGCGGGCCGGGCGACGGTCGTCGGGGTGGCGATCGC
>JAPSJU010000399.1 GCA_031178025.1 Agromyces sp.
CGGTCGAACTGCCCGTCTCGGGCGAGGTCGCGGCGACCGCCGGCGTGCCGGCGCCCCTCGAACCCGGTACCGCCGTGCGCATCATGACGGGCGCGCAGGTGCCTGCGGGGGCCGACGCGGTCGTTCCCGTCGAGGACACCGAGGCCGTCGAGGCGTCCGGAGGAGACCGCGTGCGGATCCTGCGGTCGCGCCGAGTGGGCGAGTACGTCCGCGAGGCCGGCTCCGACCTGCCGGCGGGGGCCGACGTGCTGCCGCCGGGCCTGCGGCTCGCCTCCCGCCACCTGGCGGCGGCCGCGGCATCGGGTCTCGCCGAGGTGCTCGTGCGCGAGCGGGTGCGGGTCGCGGTCGTCAGCACGGGCAGCGAGCTCGTGCCTCCCGGCGCAGGGCTGGGGCCCGGCGAGATCCCCGACGCGAACGGGATCGCGCTCGTCGCGGCGGTGCGCTCCACCGGCGCCGTGGTCGTGCACGAGGCTCGCGTGCGCGACGACGTCGATCGGCTGCGGAGGGAACTCGACGCCGCACGTGACGCGGGCGCCGAACTCATCCTGACCAGCGGCGGCGTCTCGAAGGGCGCGTACGAGGTCGTGCGCGAGCTCCTCGAGCCCGTCGGCGCCTGGGTCGGCAGCGTCGCGATGCAGCCGGGCGGCCCGCAGGCCACGGCGGCGTACCGGGGGATCCCGCTGATCGGCTTCCCGGGCAACCCGGTGAGTGCGCAACTGTCGTTCGAGCTCTTCGTCGCACCGACGCTGCGCGCCATCGCCGGCCTCGCGCCAGCGCGGGTCGCGCGCCTCGAACTCGCACGCCCACTGAGCTCCGTCGCCGGCAAGCGCCAGTTCCTGCGCGGACGCCGCACCGACGACGGCCGCGTCGAGGTGGTCGGAGGGCCGGGGTCCCACCTGGTCGCCGCGCTCGCGGCATCCGAGTTGCTCATCATCGTGCCGGAAGACGTCGAAGCCCTCGACTCGGGCGCCCTGGTGGATACCGTTGACCTATGACATCGCTCACCCACCTCGATGACGACGGCCGGGCTCGCATGGTCGACGTCGGCGACAAGGCCGTCACCCGGCGCACCGCGATCGCCGAGGGCCGTCTCGACACCACCGCCGAGGTCGTCGCGCTCGTGCGCAGCGACGGGCTGAAGAAGGCCGACGTGCTGCCGACCGCGCGCATCGCGGGCATCTCGGGCGCGAAGCGCACGAGCGAGCTCGTGCCGCTCACCCACATCGTGCCGCTCGACTCGGTCGCCGTCGACTTCGGCTTCGAGGAACGAGCGATCACCATCCGTGCGACCGTGTCGACGACCGCTCGCACCGGCGTCGAGATGGAGGCGCTGACCGCCGTCGCGATCGCGGGCCTGACGCTGCACGACATGGTGAAGGCCGCCGACCCCGCCGCCGAGCTCGGCGGCATCCGCCTCATCGAGAAGCGCGGCGGGAAGCGGGGCGTCTGGCGAGCGGATGCCGCGCCGGTCACCGAGAGCGCGCTGACCGATGCGGGTGCCGCCGCGCGAGCCGCAGCGACCGTGCTCGTCGTCTCGACTCGTGCCGCCTCGGGCACCGCCGAGGACACGACCGGGCCGATCATCGCCGACTGGCTCCGCGCGCGCGGATTCGACCCCGGCGATCCCGTCGTCGTGGCCGACGCGGATGTCGCCGACGCGATGCGACGTGCCGTGGCGGGATCACCCGCGGTGCTCATCACGACGGGCGGCACGGGAGTGAACCCCGGCGACCGCACCCCCGAGGCGACCATCGCGGTGCTCGACCGCGAACTCCCGGGCGTCGCCGAGGCCATTCGCGCGGCGGGGCGCGCGGCGACGCCGACGGCGGCGCTGAGCCGCGCGCTGGCCGGGGTCGCGGGGCGCACCGTGGTCGTGAACCTGCCCGGGTCCCGTGGTGGCGTGGTCGACGGCCTCGCGGTGCTCGACGGGAT
>JAPSJU010000400.1 GCA_031178025.1 Agromyces sp.
TCGCGTTGCTCGGCGACGGCGCACGGACGCACTTCGTCGCGGCCGCGATCCAGCGCGACCGCGACGGCATGCCGACCGAGGCGCTCGGTTCGGTCCCGCTGCGGCTCGAGGACGTCTCCGGTGTGCCGCTCGACGTCGCCTGGCTCGACTCGCGCCGGGTCGCCTCGCTGACCGGGATGCCCGACGGCACGACGCGCATCGTCACGCAGGAGCTCGGCGGGTTCTCCTCCGACCGCGAGGGACCGGCGGGAGGCGAGCTGATCGACGGCGGCAACGCCGAGGTGCGGGTGCTCACGGCTGACGGCGCGCTCGAGGCGCAGAGCGGCGTGGGCTGGCAGGTCAGGGCGGGCGGCATCCGATTCGTCGCCGCGCAGCAGCCGGGCTGAACCGACTCGTCCTCCCCGACGGCGCCGGGGCGAGCACCGGGCCCCCGCGGCCGGTGAGGGCCGGTTCCCGCGGCGCCTCGCCGGCACACTGGTCGGATGTGGCGCGCGCAGGGCCTGCCGCTCGGACATGCGGCCGGGCGGGCCGTGCGCCGCGCCGCGCTCGACGCATCGGCCGTGCTGCTCCCGGTGACGTGCGCCGCCTGCGGCGCAGCCGATCGGGTCGTGTGCGTACGATGTCGGCGTGCGCTCATCGGTGAGCCGTACCGCGTCGAGCGCGACGGGGCCGCGGCGTGGGCGGCGTTGACGTACGAGGGTGTCGTCGCCTCCGCGATCGGCGCGTTCAAGGACGGTGGACGAACGGATGCCGCTCGGCCGCTCGCCTCAGCGCTCCGTCGCGCAGTCGCCGCGGCCCTCGGCGCGCTTCCGCCCGGCGTCGTCGTGGAGGTCTGCACGATCCCCTCCACCCCTGAGTCGATGCGCCGACGCGGGTACGCCCCGGTCGAGCTGCTCCTCGCGAGGTGCGGCATCCGCTCCTCCCGCATCCTCCGGCTCACTCGCGAGCGGCGCGACCAGGGCGGGCTCGGCGCCGAGCAGCGGCGAGCGAACGCCGCAGGTGCGCTCGAGGCGCGCGGCCGGCTCGCCGGGCGGGCCTTCCTCATCGTCGACGACGTGCTCACGACGGGGGCCACCGTCGCCGAGGCGACGCGCGCCGTGACGGCCGCGGGCGGTCGCGCGGCGGCCGTGGCGGTGCTCGCCGAGGCCCCGCGACGGCACCCGGACGACCGGCGGAGTTCACGGCAAACACTCCGTGACTTTGAGGGGAGAGGGGGCTACGGTGGCAGGACAGGCGTGGTCGAACCACCCTTCCGATCCGGGTGACACGCCGGTGGATGGAGGTCGTCATGGAACTGAACATCGTCGGACGAAACCTGGGGGTCACCGATCGATTCCGCGCCTACGCGGCCGAGAAATCGGAGAAGGTCACCCATCTCGCCGAACGAGCCATCTCCCTCGACGTCAAGCTGAGCCGTCACAACGAGAAGAACGGCAACAGCGGCCTCGATCGCGTCGAGCTCACCCTCGTGGGCAAGGGACCGGTGGTGCGGGCCGAGGCCGACGGCTCCGACAAGTACGCGGCATTCGATGTCGCGCTCGGCCGACTGCTCGAACGGATCCGTCGGGCGAAGGATCGCCGCAAGGTCCATCGCGGCCAGCGTCGCCCCCGGTCGCTCCGGGAGGCGACGGATGCCGGGTTCGCCGAGCTCGGCGTGCACGCCGCAGGGTCGGAGGTGCTGGAGCAGGTGCGCACCGGCAGCATGCCCGTCGTCGACGAGAGCCCCTCGGCCGCGGAGGAGGAAGAGGACGTCTACTGCCCCGTGGTCATCCGTCGCAAGGTGTTCGCGTCGCATCCGATGACCGTCGACGACGCCCTCTACTACATGGAGCTCGTGGGGCACGACTTCTACCTGTTCGTCGATTCCGAGACGGGTCGACCGAGCGTCGTCTACCGCCGCAAGGGCTGGGACTACGGGCTCATCGGCCTCGA
>JAPSJU010000401.1 GCA_031178025.1 Agromyces sp.
CCCCGGCCCGGCTCGCCCCGTCCCGGCGCCCCGCGCCCGGCCGGCGCAGGCGGCCGTCCCGCCGGCGGCGGCGGCTTCCAGCGTCCCGGCGGCGCCGGCGGTGCCGGTGCCCGTCCGGGTGGTGCAGGAGGAGGCTTCCAGCGTCCCGGCGGTGCTCCCGGAGGCGGTTTCGGCGGCCCCCGTCCCGCGGGCGGCGGCGGTCGCGGTCGTGGCCCCGGCGGTGGAACCGCCGGTGCGTTCGGTCGCGGTGGCGGCAAGAGCAAGGCTCGCAAGTCGAAGCGCACGAAGCGGCAGGAATTCGAGATGCGGGAGGCTCCGTCGCTCGGCGGCGTGAGCGTTCCCCGTGGCGACGGCAACACCGTCATCCGACTGCGCCGCGGCGCTTCGATCTCCGACTTCGCCGACAAGATCGACGCGAACCCCGGTTCGCTCGTCACCGTGCTGTTCCACCTCGGCGAGATGGCGACGGCGACCGAGTCGCTCGACGAGGCCACCTTCCAGGTCCTCGGCGAAGAGCTCGGCTACAAGATCCAGGTCGTGTCTCCCGAGGACGAGGATCGTGAGCTCCTCGAGGGCTTCGACATCGACCTCGACCAGGAGCTCGAGGACGAGACCGACGAGGACCTCCAGCAGCGTCCTCCCGTCGTCACCGTCATGGGTCACGTCGACCACGGTAAGACGCGACTGCTCGACGCCATCCGCAATGCGAACGTCGTCGCGGGCGAGGCCGGCGGCATCACGCAGCACATCGGTGCGTACCAGGTGCGCACCGAGCACGACGGCATCGAGCGCGCGATCACCTTCATCGACACCCCCGGTCACGAGGCGTTCACCGCCATGCGAGCCCGAGGTGCCCAGGTGACCGACATCGCGATCCTCGTCGTCGCGGCGGACGACGGCATCATGCCGCAGACGATCGAGGCACTGAACCACGCGCAGTCGGCGAACGTGCCGATCGTGGTCGCGGTGAACAAGATCGACAAGCCCGACGCCAACCCCGCGAAGGTGCGCCAGCAGCTCACCGAATTCGGCCTCGTTGCCGAGGAGTACGGCGGCGACGTGCTGTTCGTCGACGTGTCGGCGCGCAACGACATCGGCATCCAGGAACTGCTCGACGCCGTCCTGCTCACCGCCGATGCCGGTCTCGACCTGCGTGCCAATCCCGACAAGGACGCGCGCGGCGTCGCGATCGAGGCGAAGCTCGACAAGGGACGCGGCGCCGTGGCGACCGTGCTCATCCAGTCGGGCACGCTCCGCGTCGGCGACGCGATCGTGGCGGGCACGGCCTACGGCCGAGTCCGGGCCATGGCCGACGAGAACGGCGACCCCGTGCTCGCCGCCACCCCGTCGCGTCCCGTGCAGGTGCAGGGCCTCTCGAGCGTTCCGCGTGCAGGTGACACCTTCCTCGTCACCGAGGAGGACCGCACCGCACGGCAGATCGCCGAGAAGCGCGAGGCCGCAGAGCGCAACGCCCAGCTGGCGAAGGCGCGCAAGCGCATCTCGCTCGAGGACTTCACCCGTGCACTCGAAGAGGGCAAGGTCGAGGCGCTCAACCTCATCATCAAGGGCGACGTGTCGGGTGCCGTGGAGGCGCTCGAGGAGTCGCTCATGAAGATCGAGGTCGACGACTCGGTGCAGCTGCGCATCCTCCACCGCGGTGTGGGCGCCGTGACCGAGAGCGACATCGACCTGGCGACGATCGACAACGCGATCGTCATCGGATTCAACGTGCGGCCCGACGTGAAGGCGCGCGAGCGTGCTGCCCGTGAGGGTGTCGACGTGCGCTTCTACAACGTCATCTACAACGCGATCGACGACATCGAGAACTCGCTGAAGGGCATGCTGAAGCCCGAGTTCGAAGAGGTGCAGTCGGGTGTGGCCGAGATCCGCGAGGTGTTCCGCTCCTCGAAGTTCGGCAACATCGC
>JAPSJU010000402.1 GCA_031178025.1 Agromyces sp.
AGCAGCAGCACGACGCCGACGGCCTGTGCGAGGGCGAGCATGCCGGCGCGGGCGAGCGTGCGGCCGACGAGTCCCGGCGTCGAGGCCGTGCTGCGCAGCGCCTCGCGCCCGAACGGCCGGAAGACGAGGAACATCGCCATGGCACCGAGCCACAGCCCGATCGGCACGAACAGCATCCCGATGACCTCGCCGATGGACCCGATCTCGTGGTCGCGCTCGGCCGTCGAGGTGACAGGCTCGCTCACGACCTCGGCGGTCTCCGCCGGATCGATGTCGCTGAGGCCGGATGCCCGTTCGGCACCCGAGGTGAGCCCGGTCGCGAGCTCCTCCGCACCCGAGGTCAGCGCGGCGGCGCCGGTGGCGGCATCCGCGGCGCCGGTCGAGAGGCCGCCGAGCCCGTTCGCGAGCTCGCCCATGCCGGCGGCGAGTTCGCCTGCGCCCGACGCGAGCTCGGTTCCGCCCGCGCGCAGCGCCCCTGATCCGCTCGAGAGCTGCCCGGCACCGTCGGCGAGCCGGCCGATGCCGGCCTGCAGCTCATCGATTCCCGCTCCGGTCGTCGTCACGAGCACGTCACCGCCGGCCGCCAGCTCGTGGAGTCCGGCACCGAACTCGGCGAGGCGCTCGGCCGCGGCGCCGGTCGGATCCGCCTCGAGCACCGGGGCGATCCCGGCCGCCAGCTCGTCGAATCCGGCCGCTGCCGCGCCGACGCTCGAGACGTACGACGAGGTTCCCGCGGTGAGGTCGTCGAGCGCCGCGGACCCTCGCTCCAGCTCGGCCGCCCCCGCCGCGAGTCCATCGACACCCGACGTGTACGCGTCGACCCCCGCCGCATACCGGTTCACCCCGGCGGCGTATGCCGTGGCACCGTTCGCGGCATCCGTCGCGCCAGCGGCCGCGGCCGCGGCCGCGGCCGAGAGCGACCCGAGGCCGCCGGCGAGGCCGCCCGCACCCGATGAGATCCGGGTGGCTCCCGCGGCCGCGTCTCCGAGGGAACCGCCGACCGATGCCAGGTTCGCGTAGAGGCCCTCGAGGTACTGCGCCGTGAGCTCACGGCCGAACGCGCCCGTCATGGCGTCGCCGACGGATTGTGCGACGGCGCCCGCGAGGTAGCCGTGCGCGTCGTCCGTGCGGATGCCGAGGTTCGCCTTCGTCGGCTCGTCGCCCGAGAGGGAGGTGACCGACGAGGAGAAGTCGGGCGGGATCGTGAGCACGGCGTAGGCCGCGCCGGAGGCGAGGAGCGCCTCGGCCTCCTCGTCGTTCGAGATCGCCCACGCGAACCCGGTGGTGCCGCCGCCGGTCAGCTCGGTGACGAGCCTGCGGCCCGCGAGCACGGGTTGCGCGGTGCCGTCGGGGAGCGTCATGGTGACCATCTCGTCGTTGTTGACGACGATCGCGGGGATCGTCTCGAGCGTGTCGTCCGCACCGGCGAAGGCGCCCGAGACGAGGCCGGCGACCGCGAGCGGCACGGCGATCACGGCCGCGACGAGCATGCCGCGGCGCGCGCGGCGCTCGGCCGGTGTCGAACCGAGGAGTCGGGAGAGTCGGGTGCTCATCGTGCGAGTTCCTTCGCGCTGGAGACGGCTTCGATGGTTCGGATGCCCCGCAGGGAGAGCGCGGGCGACACCTCGGGCCCGGCCGCCGCCGGTCCGAGCACGAGGATGATCGTGACCGTCGACGGCACGAGCGCGGCGAGCGCCGACCAGAGCTCGTGGCTCGCCGGCCCCTCGTCGAGGTCGAGCACGACGGCATCCGGACGCTCGGCGAGCGCCGCCGCGACGGCGACGACCGTGCGCGCCTCCGGGGTGAGCATGGAGAGCGGCGTGTCCACGCCGAAGCGCGGAGTGTCGCGTCGGTGCCCGAGGGCGTCGGCGGCCCGGCTCACCCACTCGCGCACGAGCGCCGCCGACGCGGCCAGGCGG
>JAPSJU010000403.1 GCA_031178025.1 Agromyces sp.
GGGAACCAGACCTCGTACGACGAGTCCCACGTGCATCGCGTGCGGCTCGTGCGGGCCCTGCTCGAGACGGGCGGCCTCTCGATCGCCGCCGCCAGGCGCGTGCTCGCCACGCTCGACCGCCGCGACGACCTCGCCCACACCTTCGCCGCTGCCCAGCACGCCCTGGGCGTCGGCGGGGCGGCGGGGACGGATGGCACGGAGGCCTCGCGTCGCCGCATCGATGAGGTCGCCGCCGCGAACGGCTGGCGCACGACGCCCGACAACCCCGGGCGGGAGGTCGCCGCTCGCGTGCTCGACGACCTCGCGGAGATCGGCTTCGAGCCGAGCGACGCCTACCTCTCGGCGTACGCCTCAGCCGCCGCGTCGATCGCCCGTGCCGACGTCTCGGCCCTGCGCGATCGCGACTCCGCCGACCTGACGGCCGAGCTCATGATCGTGGGCACGGTGCTCGGCGACGCGCTCGTCGCGGGACTCCGCCGGCTCGCCCAGCAGCACGCGACCGCCGAGATCTTCCCCGTCTCCTCCCCGCCCTCCAACGGAAAGGCCAGCTCATGACCACCCACGTCGTCCTCGGAGGCGCCGGCGTCGTCGGCCGCGAGACCACCGCCGCCGTGCGCGCCGCCGGCCTCGCCGTCCGCTCGGTCGCGCGGAGCATTCCGTCGGTCGTGCACCCCGACGACGGCATCGCGCACGTCGCCGCCGACCTCCGGGATGCGGCATCCGCTGCTCGGGCCGTGGAAGGCGCCGAGGTCGCCTACCTGACCGTCGGACTCCCCTACTCGACCCGTGCGTGGCGGCGGGACTGGCCCCTCGTACTGGGCAACGTCATCGAGGCGTGCCTCGCGCACGGCACGCACCTCGTGCACGTCGACAACGTCTATGCGTACGGTCGCACGGACGCTCCGATGACGGAGGCGACGCCCGTGCACCCGGTGAGCCGGAAGGGCGCCGTGCGCGCCGAACTCCTCGCGATGCTCGACGCCGCCCGCGCGCAGCGCGGCCTCGACGTGACGGTCGCCCGCAGCGCCGACTTCTACGGCCCCGGCGCGTCCACGAGCGCCTTCAACGCCTTCGCGGTGGATGCGGTCGCCGACGGCACGCCGCCGACCTGGCTGTTCGACGCGACGCAGCCGCACTCCATGACCTACACGCCGGACATCGGCGCCGCCCTCGCGGTGCTCGGGACGGACGATCGCGCACGCGGCCGCACCTGGCACCTCCCGACCGCGCCGGCGCTCACCGGTGAGCAGTACCTCGCCCTCACGACCGCAGGCACGCGCCTCGCGCACCGCACCATGTCGGCCACGACGATGCGGATCGGCGCGCTCTTCTCGGCGGCCGCCCGCGAGGCGCTCGAGATGGCGTACCAGAACACGGCCCCGTACCACTTCGACTCCTCGGCGTTCGAGCGCACCTTCGGGATCGCGCCGACCCCGTACGCCGAAGGGATCGCCGCCTCGCTCGAGCACGCGGAGCAGGCTCGCCACGCGCGCTCGAGACCGCGCACGCCGGTGGGGACGTGACGGCGCGTGGACGCGATGCGGGCCCGATGCAACCCCCTGCAGGCGCCCGCCGCGGCGCCCTACGATCGTGGCATGACCGACCAGAACGCCGCGTCCGGCGCACCGGATGACACCGACGGCGGAGCCGCCGCGGAGGACCACGAGATGCTCGGCGGCCGGGGCTCCGACGGCGCCGACCCCGCCAGCAAGGATCCCGCCGACTGGGTCACGGGCGACGAGCCCATGACCGCCGCCCAGCGGAGCTATCTCGACACCCTCGCCCGCGAGGCGGGCGAGGAGATCCCCGGCGACCTCTCCAAGGCGGATGCCTCTGCGCAGATCGATCGGCTGCAGCAGAAGACGGGCCGCGGCCAGTAGGCGTCAGCCGAGGGGCAGCGGGGTGATCTCGCCGTC
>JAPSJU010000075.1 GCA_031178025.1 Agromyces sp.
GGCGCTGCCGGCCCACCTCGACACCCGCCAGGCGGGCAACGTCATCCGCGCGTATCCGGCACTCATCGACGAGGGGGCCTCCGTCGCACTGCGACTCGTCGCCACGGCGGAGGAGCGCGACCGGGCCACGCGACGGGGCATCCGGCGGCTGCTCATCCTCGCCACGCCCACGCCCGTCGCCTACGTCCAGGAGCACCTGTCGAACGAGGAGAAGCTCGCGCTCGCGGCGAGTCCCTACCCGGGGCCGCGAGCGCTGCTCGACGACTGCCTCGCAGCCTGCGTCGACGCCGAGCTGCGCCTGCACCACGCCGACGGGCTGCTGCGCACCCGCGCGGAGTTCGAGCACGTGCGCGACGCGATCGCCTCCGGGGTGCTCGAGCGGATGTTCGAGACCGTCGCCCTCGTCGCACGGATCCTCCGCGCCGCTCGCGAGGCCGACAAGGCCATCTCCGCGGCCTCGAGCATCCACCTCATGGCGGCGCTCGGCGATGCCCGGGCGCAGCTGGCCGGCCTCATGCCCCCCGGTTTCGTCTCGGCGACCGGCCTCGAGCGACTGCGGCACCTGCCGCGCTACCTCGAGGCGATCGTCGTACGCGTCCGCAAGCTCACCGAGAACCCGGGTCGCGACCGGCAGGCGATGAACCAGCTCGAATCGGCGATCGGCGCCTTCGAGTCGGCCGGCGGACGCATCCCGATCGATCCCGAGGCGGCGCCGCACCTGGTGCGGGTGCGGTGGATGCTCGAAGAGCTGCGCGTCGGGCTGTTCGCACAGGAGCTCCGCACGGCCGAGCCGGTGTCGCCCCAGCGCATCGCGAAGGCGCTCGCCGCGGCCGGATAGGTCTCGGCCGGTCGGGCGACCGCTCAGAGCACCTTCGAGAGGAACGCCTTCGTGCGCTCGTGCCGCGGGTTCGCGAGCACCTCGCGCGGGTCCCCCGACTCGACGACGACGCCCCCGTCCATGAAGACGAGGGTGTCGGCGACCTCGCGTGCGAAGCCCATCTCATGGGTGACCACGATCATGGTCATGCCGTCCTTCGCGAGGCCCTTCATGACATCGAGCACCTCACCGACGAGCTCGGGGTCGAGCGCCGACGTCGGCTCGTCGAAGAGCATGAGCTTGGGATCCATCGCCAGGGCCCTCGCGATCGCGACGCGCTGCTGCTGTCCCCCTGAGAGGTGCGCAGGGTAGTAGTCCGCCCGGTCGGCGAGGCCCACCCGGGCGAGCAGTTCCAGCGCGCGCGCCTTCGCCTGCGCCCTGGAGACGCCCTTGACCTGCACCGGCGCCTCCATGACGTTCTCGACCGCGGTCATGTGCGGGAACAGGTTGAATCGCTGGAACACCATGCCGATGTCGCGCCGCTGCTTCGCGATGTCCTTCGGGTGCATCTCGTGGAGCCTGTCGCCCACCTCCCGGTAGCCGACCAGGCGGCCGTCGACCGAGAGCCGACCCGAGGAGACCCGCTCGAGGTGATTGATGCAGCGCAGGAAGGTGGACTTGCCCGAGCCGCTCGGGCCCACGAGGCAGAGCACCTCTCCACGCCGCACCTCGAGGGAGATGTCCTTCAGGACCTCGTTCGATCCGAAGCTCTTCGACACGTGCTCGGCGAGCACCATCGGTGCGGATGCCCCACCGTCCGCGATCGTCCGGTCGGTCATCGTGCATCGCCTCCGTGCTTCGTTCCGATCGCCGCCTCCGCGTCGGGCGCGTTCGCGTCCGGTACCGAGACGACGCCCGTGACGGCTCCCGGGGCGGCATCCGGCCGGGCCCCGACGCCGCGTGCGAAGCGCTTCTCGAGGAAGTACTGGCCGACCATGAGGACCGAGGTGATGGCGAGGTACCAGAGCGAGGCCACGATGAGCAGCGGCACCGGGTTGAAGATCTCGACCGAGATGTCCCGCGACCGCATGTAGAGCTCGAGGGTGAACGGGATCGCCGACACGAGCGAGGTGGTCTTCAGCATGGAGATGACCTCGTTGCCCGTCGGCGGGATGATGACCCGCATCGCCTGCGGCAGGATGACGCGGCGCATCGTCTTCGACCAGCCCATGCCGAGCGCCGTCGCCGCCTCGTGCTGGCCGGCGTCGACCGACAGCAGTCCCGCGCGCACGATCTCGGCCATGTACGCCGACTCGTTGAGCGCGAGCCCGATCACCGCGAGCCAGAAGACGCTGAGCGCCGCCTCCGTCGGGATCGAGATCCACGGCTCCATGAACGGGACGCCGAGGTCGATCGACTGGTAGATCGTCGACAGCAGGCCCCAGAAGACGAGCTGCACGTACACCGGGGTCCCCCGGAACACCCAGAGGTAGACCCAGGCGATCGACTTGAGCACCGGGTTCGGCGACTGGCGCATCACGGCGAGGACGACGCCGAGCACGACGCCGATGATCATCGAGAGTGCCGTGAGGAGCAGGGTGTACCCGGCTGCCTGCGAGATCCGCTGGTCGAACACGTACTTGCCCACCGACGGCCAGTCGAACGCCTCCCGCTGCGCGGCATCGAGCACGAAGGCCGCGACGAGGACGAGGAGCAGCACCGCGACGACGATCCGCCACGGATGCCGCAACCGCACGATCTTCGTCGGGTGGGCGGCGGAGGCGCCGCCCGCCGGCGCGGGCGCTCCGGCCCGGCCGGCAGACGAGTCGCTCATGCTCAGCTTCCCGCGTTGATCTCGATCGTGTCGACGGCGCCGGCCTCGACACCCCATTCGGCGAGGATGTCGCCGTACGTGCCGTCGTCGACGAGCGACTGCATCCCCGCCTGCACCGCTGCCGCCAGCTCGGAGCCCTTCTTCACGGGGAAGCCGTACGGGGCGGAGTCGAAGATGTCGCCGGCGGGCTCGAGCTTCCCGTCGGTCTGCGCGATCGCGTACAGGGTGACCGGTGAATCGGCGCTCATCGCGTCCGCCTGTCCGAGGATGACGGCGTTGGCGGCGGCATCCTGCGTGTCGAACGGGGTGATCTGGATCGCCGGCTCACCCGCGTCGGTGCACGCCTGGCTCTTCGCCGGAAGCTCGTCGGTGTGCTGGTACGTCGTGGCCTGCACGGCGACCTTCAACCCGCACGCGTCGTCCGGGTCGACGGACTCGCCGGCCGGGGCGGCCCACTGGATGCCGGCCTCGTAGTAGTCGACGAAGTCGACCTGCTGCTGACGCTCCGCATTGTCGGTGAACGAGCTCATGCCCATGTCCATCGTGCCGCCGGTGACGGACGGGATGATCTTGTCGAAGCTCGCGATCTCGTACCGCACCTCGAGGCCGAGCTTCGCGCCCAGCGCGTCGACGAGGTCGATCTCCCAGCCGATGGGATTGCCGTCGGCATCCTTGTACTCGTTGGGCGGGTAGGCCGCGTCGGTCCCGACGACGAGGACCCCGGCTTCCGTGATCTCCTCCGGAAGCAGCGCCACCGCGGCCTCGTCGACGGCCACCGACGGCGAACCGGAACCGGCGGGCGCGTCGGTGTCGGCGGTGTTGTCGACACAGCCGGTGAGCAGGAGCGCCGCGGCCGCGAGGGCGGCCGAAGAGGCGGCGAGACGAGTACGCATGGGTGTTCCTCTGTTCGATGGTTCAGGCGTCGGCGAACGCTCGGGTCGCCGTCGACACCGCACGACCCTAATACAGGCTCCTCCGAAGCACCGCATCGACCGGACGTACATCCCCGACGACCGCGTTCGCCACCGTGGCGGACTCGGACGCCGCGATTGGACTGCGAGGCGCCCTCGCCGCGGTCTCGGCCGTCGATAGAGTGGTCGAACCGTGGGAAGCTACACCGATCTGCTCAGAACCTCGGGCGTCGCTCGTATCATCGCCGCCCAGCTGACCGCACGGTTCCCATCGGGCATGCTCTCGCTCGCCTTCCTCCTGCACGTCGAGCAGCAGACCGGTTCGTACGGAGCTGCCGGCCTCGTGCTCGCGGCGACCTCGATCGGCCAGGCGGTCGCGGGGCCGCTCACGAGCCGGCTCATGGGCCGGTTCGGCATGCGGCCCGTGCTCATCACGACGCTCGTGGTGTGCGTGGCCGCCGTCGTCGCGATCGGCGTCATGCCGCCCGGCGTTCCCGCCTACATGGCGGTGGGACTCGTCGCGGGCCTCTCGACGCCGCCGGTGCAGCCCGCCGTGCGCACCATCTACCCGAAGATGGTCAACTCCCGACAGCTCACGCCCCTCTTCTCACTGGACGCCTCGGCGCAGGAGATCATCTGGGTCGTCGGTCCCGTCGTCACGACGTTCGTGTCGACGCAGATCGGCACCATCTGGGGCATCCTGCTCGCCGCCGTGCTCATGGTCGCGGGCGGGATCTGGTTCATCTCCTCGCCGGAGCTCGGGCGGGTGCGCATTCCGCGCTCGAAGCGTCGATTCGGCGTCGTGCTCTCGCGGCCGCCCGTCATGCTCGCGACGGTCGTCGGCTTCCTCCTCATCGGGGCGTGCGCCGCGATCGAGGCGGGCGTGGTCGCGGTCTTCGGCCATGGCGGAGCCGAGGCGGGCATCGTGCTCGCCATCTTCTCCGTCGGCAGCCTCGCGGGCGGTCTCTTCCTGGGACACGTGCCGATCGGGCCGTGGTCGACGGCGCGGCGCATGTTCATCGTCTTCGCCGGCACCGCCCTCGCGGCGTTCGTCATGGACTTCTGGTGGCTCGCCCTCACCCTGTTCATCGCCGGCATCGGCATCGCCCCGGCCCTCGCGGTGCTCTTCGCCATCGTGTCGGCGAGCGTGAAGTTCTCGGACACGGCCGAAGCCTACGGCTGGGTCGGCACCGGCCAGCTCATCGGCGCAGCGCTCGGCTCGGCGCTCGCCGGCTTCCTCATCGACGGCTACGGAGCGCAGGGGGCGTTCTGGGCGGCCGCCGTCCTGGCGCTGCTCGGCTTCATCGTGCCCGCGCTCGCCCGACGATGGCACCCCGACCTGCGGGGGCGGGACGCGAGCCCCATTCCCGACACCGAACCCGTCCCCCTCCAACCCAGCTGAGAAGGAGCCCACGGATGCCGACGCCCATCACGCCCGCCCCGCACCTGTCGCTCGACGACGGCGAGACCATTCCGCAACTCGGGCTCGGCCTCTACAAGGTGCCGGCCCAGGATGCCGAAGCGCTGTGCCGGAGCGCGATCGAGATCGGATACCGCCACCTCGACACCGCGGCCTTCTACGGCAACGAGGTCGAGGTGGGGCGCGCCGTCCGTGACGGGTCCGCAGCGCGAGACGACCTCTTCGTCACGAGCAAGGTCTGGATGGACGACAACGGATTCGATTCGACCCTGCGGGCCTTCGACCTCACGATGGCGCGCCTCGGGCTCGACCGGCTCGACCTCTACCTGATCCATTGGCCGGTTCCGTCCCAGGATCGGTACGTCGACACCTGGCGCGCGCTCGTGCGGCTGCACGAGGAGGGGCGCGTGTCCTCCATCGGCGTCGCCAACTTCCACGCCCATCACCTCGAGCGGATCATCGGCGAGACCGGCGTCGCGCCCGTCGTGAACCAGGTCGAGCTGCACCCGTGGCTGCCGCAGACCGCACTTCGCGAGGTCCACGCGAGCCGCGGCATCCGCACCGAGGCGTGGTCGCCGCTGGCCCGCGGCCGAGTGCTCGCCACGCCGCTGCTCGACGACCTCGCGGCCAAGCACGGACGGACGCCGGCGCAGGTCGTGCTGCGGTGGCACCTGGAGCTCGGCAACATCGTCATCCCGAAGGCCTCGTCCCCCGAACGCCTGCGCGAGAACCTCGACGTGTTCGACTTCGCGCTCGACGCCGGCGACCTCGCCGCGATGGCCACGCTCGAGAGCGGTGAACGCACGGGCCGCGACCCCGATGACGACTGACTGAACGAGCGGGTCCGGCGCGACGTTGTGGCGAGCCGGCAACTCCCAGCGAAGCGCAATCCGATCGTGACCGGACTCCCAGCGGCACTCCAGACGCCCGCGTCCGGCCGCGCAATACAGTGAGCGCATGAGACGACTCGCAGTGGCGGCGGCAGCCGCGATCACCGCGCTGGCGCTCGCGGGATGCACCGGCCACACCGCGACCAGCTCGAACGGGGCTCCTGCCCAGGCGCCCTCGCTGCAGGCACCGGAGCCCGGGACGGGCGAGGAATCCGCCGGGGATGCGGTGAGCGGCGGAGCCGAGGGCCGGGCCGAGGACCGCAGCGTGATCACGACCGGCTGGATCTCGATGGTCGTCGACGACCCCGTCGACATCGCCGAGGAGGTCGCCGCCGTCGCTGCGGGCGCCGGCGGCCGTGTCGACAGCCGCACCGAGACGCCAGGCAGCGACATCCAGCAACCGAGCGCCTCGCTCACGATCCGCATCCCGGCCGACGAGCTCGATGGGGTCGTCGCGGCGCTCCGGGAGCTCGGGGACGTCACGTCGGTGTCGATGAACGCCTCGGATGTCACGCAGCAGCGCCAGGATCTCGACGCCCGCATCGACGCGCTCTCCGCGTCGGTCGACCGGCTTCGGGAGCTGCTCGCCACCGCGACGTCGATCGAGGACCTCATCGCGATCGAGTCGGAACTCACCACCCGGCAGTCCGATCTCGACAGCCTGACCCAGCAGCGCGACTCCCTCGTCGACCAGGTCGACTTCTCGACCCTCACGGTCGACCTCGTCACCGAACAGGTGGCGCCCAAGCCCGTGCCCGACGACTTCTGGAGCGGTGTCGTGGCCGGGTGGAACGCGCTCGTGGGCTTCGCGACCGGACTCGCCATCTCGGTCGGGGTCCTGCTGCCGTGGCTCGCCGTGCTCGCCGTCCTGGCCGGCGTGGTCATCGGCATCGTGGTGCTCGCGACACGGCGTCGCCGACGCGGTGACTCGGCGCCGACCGACCGCAGCCCGGAGCCCTCCCTCACCGACGGGCCCCGGGCGTAGTCTGGCGTCGTGAGCTCGACGCCCGAGACCCTGCTGCCCGACGACCTGCTCGAACGCATCAGGGAACGAGCACCCCGCTACGACCGGGAGAACGCCTTCTTCACCGAGGACCTCGACGAGCTGCGCGATGCCGGCTACCTTACGGCGCTCGTGCCGGTCGAGTACGGCGGACTCGGCTGGGACCTCGTCGATGCGGTGCGAGCCCAGATGCGCCTCGCCGGAGCAGCGCCGGCGACGGCCCTCGCGATCAACATGCACCTGGTCTGGACGAGCGTGGCGAAGATCCTCCGGGATCGCGGCGACGACAGCCTCGAGTTCCTCCTGCGGGAGGCGGGCGCCGGCGAGGTGTTCGGCTTCGGCATCAGCGAAGCCGGCAACGATCTCATGCTCTTCGGCTCGCGCACCACCGCGACGCCCCAGCCCGGCGGCGGCTACCGCTACACCGGGCGCAAGATCTTCACGAGCCTGTCCCCCGCGTGGACGCGCCTCGGCACCATGGGCCTCGACGCCGACTCCCCCGACGCGCCGAAGATCGTCTACGGCTTCGTCGAGCGCGACGATCCCGACGTCCGCAGCCTCGACGACTGGGACACGATGGGCATGCGCGCGAGCCAGAGCCGCACGACGGTGCTCGACGGCGCCTTCGCGGCACCCCATCGCGTCGTGCGTCGGCTCGACCCCGGGCCGAACGCCGACCCGTTCATCTTCGGCATCTTCGCGAGCTTCGAGGTGCTCCTCGCGGCGGTCTACGCCGGCATCGGCGCACGCGCTCTCGATCTCGCCGTCGCCGCCGCGCACCGGCGCACGTCGATGAAGCTCGGCGGGGCGTCGCTCGCGCAGGATCCGGACATCCGGTGGCGCATCGCGGATGCCGCGATCGCCCAGGACGCGATCGAGCCGCAGCTGCTCGCCGTCGCCCGCGACCTCGACGGACTCGTCGACCACGGCAGCCGTTGGTTCGCGAAGCTCGTCGGCGTGAAGGTGCGCGCGACCGAGACCGCGAAACAGGTCGTCGATCAGGCGGTCCGGGTCTCGGGCGGCTCGACCTACTTCGCGGGATCCGAGCTCGGACGCCTCTACCGTGACGTCCTCGCGGGACTCTTCCATCCCTCCGACGACGAGTCCGCGCACGCCACCGTGGCGACCGCCTGGCTCGGACCCGTCGAAAGCTAGTCGATAGACTGGCGTGTGCGGCGCCACCGCCGTACCAGCAGCTGGAGGTCGTCGTGAACGTCGTCGCATTCGTCATCGCCATGGGGCTCTTCCTCTTCGGCATGTGGCTCATGGGCACCGCCCCCGAGGTCGCCGGCCTCCAGGCGATCCTCTTCTTCGCTGGCATCCTCTGCGTCGTGGTCGCCGTCGCGATCCCGATGAGCATCCTCGGCCGCGCCGACGGCGTCTGACCGTCGGATGACACTGCCGACGAACGACACCCGAGTCGGCTACGCCGCCGGTGCGACCGCAGCGACGAGCACGGTGCTGCACGTCGAGCAGACGGGCGACGGGCGCCTCGCGGTGATCACCGAGCACACGAGCTTCCATCCGGTCGACGCGGC
>JAPSJU010000404.1 GCA_031178025.1 Agromyces sp.
CTCATCGACCGGCACGGCAGGGTGCTCGGGCTGCGACGCACGCCCACCCCCCGCAGCGACGCCGATCCGGCGGCGGCCGTCGTCGGCGCGCTCGCGACGCTCGCGGCGGAGCACTGCGCGCAGCTTCCCGACGTCCGCCCGGTCGCCGCGGGGGTGAGCGTGCCCGGGCTCGTCGACGAGCAGGCCGGCGTCGGCATCTTCGCCTCCAACCTCGGCTGGCGCAACGCCCCGATCCGGTCGCTCGCCGCACGCGCGCTCGCCCTGCCGGTCGCATTCGGGCACGACGTGCGGGCCGCCGGCGACGCCGAGCACCGCCTCGGAGCGGCTCGGGGCTTCGGCGATGTCGTGGTCCTCGCCATCGGCACGGGCATCGCGGGCGCGCTCGTGCTCGACGGGCGCCCCTACGCCGGCGGCGGCTACGCGGGCGAGCTCGGACACGCCCTGAGCGATCCCGACGGCGAGCCGTGCGCCTGCGGCGCTCGCGGATGCCTCGAGACCATCGCCTCGGCGGGTGCCGTCGCCCGACGCTACACCGCGGCCTCCGGCATCGCCGTGGCCGGGGCGCGCGAGGTGCTCGCCGCAGCGGAAGCGGGCGACGCCGACGCCGCCAGGGTGTGGGACGACGCCGTCCGCGCCCTCGCCGAGGCCCTCGCCCGGCTCGTCGCCACGGTGGCGCCCGAGGCGGTGGTCATCGGCGGCGGGCTCGCCCAGGCCGGCGCGGCGCTCTTCGATCCGGTCCGCGAGCGACTCGACGCCCTGCTGAGCTTCCACCGCCGCCCCGTGCTGCTGCAGGCCGAGCTCGGCGACGATGCGGGACTCCTCGGCACCGCGCTCGCAGCGCGCGACCTCGCCGACGATCCGCACCGGGCCGGGACGCCGTCATGATCCTCACGATCACGCCGAACCCGGCGCTCGACCTCACCTGGCACGTCGACGCGCTCACGCCCGGGGCGACGCACCGCATGCCGGTCGGCGCCTCCCGCGCGGGCGGCAAGGGCCTGAACGTGGCGCGCGTCCTGCATGCGACCGGGCACGGGGTGCTCGCGCTGACGACGGCGGGCGGGGCGAGCGGCGACGCGTTCCTCGCGGATCTCGAGGCGTCACGGGTGCCGCACGAGGTCCTGGCCACGGCGGGTGACACGCGCCGCAGTGTGGCCATCGTCGACCGGCGCGCCGACGAGACCACGATCCTGAACGAGTTCGGCGCCGAGCTCTCGCCCGACGAGGCGCGAGCATTCGCCGACGCCGCCGGACGGCTCGCCGCGGCGGCCGCTGCGGTGGCGATCTGCGGCAGCCTGCCGCCCGGGTTCGGGCCGGAGTCGCTCGGCGATCTCGTCGGGCGACTCGTCGCAGCCGGCACGCCGGTGATCGTGGACACGAGCGGTCCGGGTATCCTGGCCGCCGCCCGTGCCGGCGCGCACGCACTGAAGCCGAATCGCGACGAACTCGAATCGGCCACGGGGCACGCGGATCCGCTGGCGGGCGCCCGCGCGCTCGTCGAGCTGGGCGCGGGCCTCGTCGTCGTCTCGCTCGGCGCGGAGGGCATGGTCCTCGTCGGTCGCACGGGCCCCGCCGTGCACGCCCGGCTCCCCCGCCCCCTCCGCGGCAACGCGACCGGTGCGGGCGACGCGGCCGTCGCGGCGATCGCAGCGGCCTTCGCCGACGGCGCCGTCCCGGTCGGCTCCGGAGCGGACGACACCGAGGACCCGGCCGCCCGCCGCGCGGAGCTCGCCCGCCGCGCGACGGCGTGGTCGGCGAGCGCGGTGCTCATGCCGATCGCTGGCGAGCTCTCGCCCGACCACGTCGCGATGGAGCACGAGGTGCTCGTCTCCTTCGTCGATCCCGTCGATCCCTGGACCGGCACCGGGGTCTCCACCGTCTCCACCGCGTCCGCCGACCGCATCCA
>JAPSJU010000405.1 GCA_031178025.1 Agromyces sp.
ACCGGGTCTCGCTCGTCGACGCCGAGGCCGGATCCGGCCACGCGCCCGACACGGTTCGTTCACCCGACGGACCCGTTCCGGTCACCGGCGAGCGGTCGAGTACAGATCGTCCCCCTTCTGCCGACAGGAGCGCCCGAATGTCCTCGTCTCGCCCACCCCGCCGCGCGTCGGCCATGCTCGCGGCCATCGCCGTCGCGATATCCGGCCTCGCGATCACCGCGGCCCCGAACCTCGCCCTCGGCGCCGAGCCGGGAGTGGTTATCAACGAGATCTGGTACGACGGGTCGCCCGCCGATGCCATCGAGCTCTACAACGCCTCCGCGGCATCCGTCGACGTCTCGGGCTGGACGGTGCAGGACGACAAGCGCACCGAGACCGGCACCCTCGCGGCGAACACCACCATCGCGGCGGGCGGCTACCTCGTGCTCACGAAGGACGGCACGCCGGGCTTCCCGTTCGGCCTCGGCAAGGGCGACGAGGTCGTGCTCTTCGACGCCGGCGGTCAGGTCGTCGACGCCCACCCGTACGAGGCGACCGCGCCCCTCTCCGACTGGTCGCGCTGCGCCGACGGCGGCGCGTGGGCGCACGCGACCGAGGTCACGCTCGGCGCTGCGAACAACTGCGAGGCGCCGGATGCCCCGGGCCGTGTGGTGCTCAGCGAGATCGACTCGAGCCCGGCCGACTGGATCGAGCTCAGCAACCCCGGCACCGAAGCGGTCGACCTGTCGGGCTTCGAGATCCGCGACAACTCCGACGACCACCGCTGGTTCTTCGCCGCCGGGGCGAGCCTCGGCGCGGGCGAGCGGCTCGTCATCGACGCGTTCACGCAGGGCGTCGACGTCGACGGCGTCGCGCAGGAGTTCCAGGCGGCGATCGGCATCGGCGGTTCGGACTCGATCCGGCTCTACGACGCCGCGGGCACCCAGCTCGACACGTACGCGTGGGCGGCGCATCCGGCCATCGACGGCGATGAGGCCGCAGCAAGCTGGGCTCGCTGCCCCGACGCGACCGGCGACTTCGCCCTCGCCGAGGCCACCCGCGGCGAGGCCAACCGCTGCGTCCTTCCCGACGTCGTGATCAACGAGGTCGAGTCGAACGGCGACGCGACCGACTGGGTCGAGGTCATGAACATCGGCGCCGAGCCCGTCGACCTGTCGGGCTGGACGCTCATGGACAGCGACCCCATCGGCCACGCCGCCGACGTCACGCCGGTCACGGCCGGCACCACGCTCGCCCCCGGCGGCCGCTTCGTCTTCGACGGCGCCGAGCACTTCACCTTCGGCCTCGGCGGCGGGGATGTCGCGACCATCCGCAACGCGGCCGGCCTCACCGTGGCCGAGCACGCATGGCCCGAACACGCCGCCGTGACCTGGGCGCGCTGCCCCGACGGCACGGGCGAGTTCATCGACTCCTCTGTTTCGACGAAGGGACAGCTCAACGCGTGCGGCCGCCCGGTCGTGCTCAACGAGGTCGAGTCGAGCGACGGTGAGAACGCCGACTGGGTCGAGCTCGCCAACCCGACGGATGCCGCGCTGGATGTCTCCGGCCTCGTGATCTCCGACGACGACGACACGCACCGCCACGAGCTGCCCGCCGGCACGGTGATCGCCGCGGCCGGATACCTCGTCGTCGATGGCGCCGAGCTCGGCTTCGGACTCGGTGGCGCCGACCAGGTGCGCGTCTTCGACGGCGATCTCGTCGTCGACTCGACGCAGTGGGCGAGCCACGCCGCCACGACGTGGGGCCGTTGCCCCGACCTCGTCGGCGGGTTCGGCGTGACCGAGTCGGCGACGAGGGGTGCTGGCAATGTGTGCGCCGGCGAGCTGCCCGTCGAGCTGTGGCCGGGCTCGCCTGACGTGACGGTGCTCGATGAGGAGCCGACGTTCCTCGAGGACTCATCGGG
>JAPSJU010000076.1 GCA_031178025.1 Agromyces sp.
ACGACGAGGGGCAACGCGAGCGCGAGCGCGGGAACCGGCAGCCCGGCCAGCCGAACGGCCGCGCGACCGCTCACCGCGAGGGCGGCGATCCACGCCACGACGAGCGCGGGTGCGAGGCTCGGCGCGGCGGCGACGACCGCGGCGAACAGCAGGGACGCCGTGGCCGCAGCGGCCCACGACGTCGCCGCCCCGAACACGGCGAAGGCGAGCCAGCCGAGGAGCACGTGCGCGATCACGGCACCCGGGCGGCCCTCCGCCAGCGCGGCGAGGAAGGGCGGCGCGACAGCGTACGCGATGGCCGCTGCCGCCCGCACTCCCCCGCGCGGGGTCAGGCGCGACGCCGCCAACCACGCGCCGATCGCCGCCGCGGGCATGGCGACGAGCCAGACGAGGAGCATCGAATAGGACGGTGCCCAGAACGTGAGCGAGCCGAGCACCGCGAGGACGGCGTTGAAGGGGTCGGCGGCGCCGACGAACCCCGTGCCGACGTCCCGCCAGCCGGTGGCGGCGTTGCGCCAGAGTTCGCCGAGTCCCGAGAGCGGCAGGAGCCCGCCGCCCCCGACCCCGCCTGCGGTGACGAGCCACGAGAACAGCCCGACGGATGCCGCCGCGGTTCCGAGCAGCACCCATCCGCCGCCCGTGCCGATGAACTGCAACTCGTGCGAGCGTCCCCGCGCGCGGGTGCGACGCTCCTCGGCCTCCGCCTGGCGGCGTCGACGGAGCTCGTCGGGCTGGATGCGCAGGGGGGCGATCGCCGCCCACCCCACCGTCTTCGCCGCCTTCAGGGCTCGACGCGCCCGTGCGATCCGCGTGGCGGAGAACATGGTGCCGAGCGCCGCCGCGAACTCTCCGCCGATCGCACCGGGCTGCTTGACGAGCAGGTGCCGGATCGAGCGCAGGATGGCGAGCGGCAGGAGGCTGAGCCAGTGCAGGGGCACCCCTGCGGCCGGGGCGTAGACGAGGCGGCGGTGCAGCGCGGCGGCTCGAGTGGCTCGGGCCCGCTTCCGGCGGTCGCGAGCGCGCGAGCCTCCCGGCGCGCCGGCGACGCCGTCGCGCGCGAATCGCACATGAGCGGCCGGTGCCACTGCGACGCGGTGCCCGGCGAGTCGCGCGCGCACGCCGAGGTCGAGGCCGTCGTCGACCACCGGCAGGCCCGGGTCGAAGCCGTCGAGGGCACGCCAGGCGGTCTGCCGCACCAGGATCGCCGCCGGATCCACGCCCATCACGTCACTGAGGCCATCGTGCTGCCCCTGGTCGAGCTCATCGGCCACGATGGGCAGGCTGCGGCCACCCCTCGTCATCGAGCGTCCGAGCGCGACGATGCGGTCGGGCTCGTCCCAGTCCACGAGCTTGGGACCGACGACGGCCACCGACCTCGCGGTCTCGAGGGTGGCGACGAGCGTCTGCAGGGCCCGGGGCTCCGGAGCGGAATCCTCGGCGAGGAGCCACAGCGCGTCGGCGTCCGAGCCGGGCGCGTCGAGCAGGCGCTCCCCTGCGCGAACCGCCTCTCCGAAGGGCAGCTGCTCGGACAACTCGACGATATGCGTCGCGCCGGCGGCGACGACCTGCTCGCGGGCGCTCGCGTCGGCGTGGGTGAGGACGACGACGAGCGCGTCGGGCGTTCGCTCCTGCTGCCGCAGCGCCTCGAGGGTGCGCTGCAGGCGGTCGCCGCCGTGGCGCACGACAAGGATGGCGGTGACTCTGGGGAACATCGGCCTCAGCCTATGCGCCGGTCAGTGCCGCTTCCCGGAACCGCACCGGGCGCGCCGGGAAAACCGGCTCGGGAGCCTCTCGGACGCCGTTCGGCGCGGTCCGTTCGCCGCGCCGACCGCCGTCAGACGGCGCGCTTGCGGAGCTTGCGCCGCTCGCGCTCGGAGAGTCCGCCCCAGATGCCGAAGCGCTCATCGTTCGCGAGGGCGTACTCGAGGCACTCGCCGCGCACCTCGCATCCGGTGCAGATCTTCTTCGCGTCGCGGGTGGAGCCGCCCTTCTCAGGGAAGAACGCCTCCGGATCGGTCTGCGCACACAGCGCATCGCTCTGCCATGCCAGCGGATTGTCGTCGCCGGACCCTGAGCGCACGCCGGGCACGCCCAGCTTCACCGGATCGATGAACCAATCGTCAGGTACTCCAGAACGATATTCAGGATTGCCCATATCGTCTCCCACCCAGTTGTACCGCCCACCCGAAGGGTGTGTCATGACCAATTACACCGGTGTAATTCCCAGGAGTCAAGTCGCAGATCGTAAACCCTCAACCCCCCGTCGAGGCTTCATCCCGGGCGCGACACGCCGAGGTCCACTGCCGAACGAGACGTGCGGATCGTTCACCCCCCGTGCGGGGGACGTGCGGATCAGCCTGCGGATGCCACCCGACGCGCCTCCCAGGCGCTCGAGACCATGTCCGCCAGGGAGTGCCGCATCCGCCAGTCCAGGTCGCGTGCGGCCAGCTCACCGGATGCGACGATCCTCGCGGGATCGCCGGCTCGACGGGGCCCGACCTCGGGGGTGAAGTCGATGCCGGTCACCTCCGCCATGGCGCGCATGATCTCGCCCACCGAGACGCCGTCGCCGGAGCCGAGGTTGTAGACGGCCTCGATCTGCTCCCCCGCGTCGAGCCGGCGCGCGGCCACGACGTGCGCCGCCGCGAGGTCGGCGACGTGGATGTAGTCGCGCACGCAGGTGCCGTCAGGGGTCGGGTAGTCGTCGCCGTTGATGCGAGGCGTCCGCCCCTCGAGCAGCGCGTCGAAGACGAGCGGGAACAGGTTGTGCGGGCTGGGGTCGTAGACCTCGGTCGTGCCCGAGCCGACGACGTTGAAGTAGCGGAGGCTCGTGTGCCGCAGACCGGTCGCCCTCGCCTGGTCGGCGAGGAGCCACTCGCCGATGAGCTTCGACTCGCCGTACGGCGATTCCGGTCGCCGCTCGGTCTCCTCGGTCACGAGATCGACATCGGGCGTGCCGTAGACGGCGGCACTCGACGAGAAGACGATGCGCTCGACCCCGGTGGCCTCCATCGCCCCGAGGAGGACCAGCGTGCCGGTGACGTTCTGCTGGTACGTGTGCAGCGGCCGCGTCACGGAGACGCCCGCGTACTTGAAGCCCGCGAGATGCACCACTCCACGGACGTGGTGTCGCGTCATGGTCTCCTCGAGCTGCGCTCCATCGAGGATCGTCCCCTGCACGAACGGCGTGCCGGCCGGAACGAAGCGGTGCCTGCCCGACGACAGGTCGTCGACGACGACGGTGTCGATCCCCTGCTCCGCGAAGGCACGCACGACGTGCGCACCGATGTAGCCCGCGCCCCCGGTGACCAACCAGCTCATGTTCCCGCCTCTCGCCGCGGCCCGTCCGCGCGCTCACCCGATGGTAACGGGCGGGCCGGACGACGGCGGATGCGCGTCAGACGAGGCGCATGGGCAGGTCCTCGGCGTGACGGTTGCGCTCCCGGATCTCGGGACGGCCGTACCCGTCGCCGTCGAGGCGCACGACGGTGGCGAGCACTCCCCAGATGGCGAGGCCTGCGATGAGAAGCAGCACGATGGCGGTCATGGCAGTAAATGTACGACTTGCGACATCCTGCCGACAGTGGCAGAGTGGCCATCGAACGATTCTTTCCTGCCAATGGAGGCCCCCGTGCTCCGGACCATCGCCTGCATCGCCCTTCCCCGGATGGCGCCGTTCGAATTCGGCGTGATCTGCGAGGTCTTCGGCATCGACCGCAGCGAGCACGGCGGTCCGACGTTCGACTTCCACGTCGTCGCCGCCGAGCCCGGCCCGATCCCCACCAAGCTCGGCTTCGACGTGGTCGTCAACGAAGGGCTCGACGCCGCCTACACCGCCGACCTCGTCGCCGTCCCCGCCTCCCTCATCGGCACCGACGCCGACGAGCGCGTGCTCGACGTGATCCGCCACGCCGTCGACCGCGGCGCCTGGGTGCTCTCGGTGTGCTCCGGTGCGTTCACGCTCGGCCAGGCCGGCGTTCTCGCCGGCCGCCGCGCCACCACCCACTGGATGTACACCGACCGCATGGCCGAGATGTTCCCCGACACCGAGGTCGACCCCGACGTGCTCTTCGTGCAGGACGGCAAGGTCGTCACGGGCGCCGGCACCGCCGCGGGCATCGACGCGGCGCTGCACATCGTGCGCACCGAGCTCGGCGCGAGCGCCGCCAACGTCGTCGCCCGGCGCATGGTCGTGCCCCCGCAGCGCGACGGGGGACAGTCCCAGTTCATCCAGACCCCCGTGCCCGAATGCCACAGCGACTCGTTCGCGAAGGTGACCGAGTGGATGCTGGAGCACCTCGACCACGAGCTCACGGTCGACCTGCTCGCGCGCAAGGCGCTCATGTCGCCCCGCACGTTCGCTCGACGGTTCCGCGCCGAGACGGGCACCACGCCCAACGCATGGCTCAATCGTCAGCGGCTGCTGCGTGCGCAGCAGATGCTGGAGGAGACCTCGCTCACGCTCGAGGAGATCGCCCGGGAGACGGGCTTCGGCGGCGCCGCCGTCATGCGGCACCATTTCGTCAAGGTGCTGCAGACGACCCCGACGGCGTACCGGCGCCTCTTCGGCGTGCGCCAGGAGCCCGAGCGGGTCGCCGTCGCGAGCTGACCCGCCTCAGCTCCCGCTCACAGAACCCGTCGTCGCGATCCACGCGACACCGTCGCCCGTGACCTCCACGACGCCCTCGTCGGGCGTCACGTACACGGCGTCGCCGCGAGCGACCGATGCGCCGCCCAGGTCGCCGCGCAGCACGAGCCCGCCGCCCTCGGCGAGTACGATCGCCGGCCCGTCGATCCGCACGCGCGCGCCCGCACCGGTCGCGGCCACGCGGTAGAGCACGAAGTCGGGCACATCCGGCCGGAACGCCTCGACGCCGGGCGCGACGCGCTCCGGCGGCAGCCGCGGCGGTGCGATCGGCGTGAAGTCGAGCACCTCGAGCAGCTCGCCGACGTCGATGTGCTTCGGCGTGAGACCGCCGCGCAGGACGTTGTCGCTCGCGGCCATGAGCTCGATGCCGAGCCCGAAGAGGTACGCGTGGATGTTGCCGGCCGCGAGGTACAGCGCTTCGCCGCGGCGGAGCCGCACCCGGTTGAGGAGCAGGGAGATCACGATCCCGGGGTCGCCGGGATACACCCTCGCGAGCGTGCCGACCGTCTCGAACGAGAGCGCGTACGGCGAGGTCGCCGCGGCGTCGGCGGCCGCCAGGGCGGTGACGCGCTCGGTGACCCACGCCGCCTCCCCCGTGTCCCCGCCGCGTCCGTCGCGCAGCAGCCACTCGACGGTGTCGCGGAGCGGCTCGGCGCCGGCGAGGTGGTTCGCGAGCAGGTCGATCGCGCCCGGCTCGGGCGACTCGGACGCGGCATCCGCGACGCGCAGCACCTCGAGGATGCCGCGCACCTCCTCGAGCGGCCGGAAGCCCGAGAGCGCGTCGAAGGTGTCGCTCAGCGCGACGATCAGCTCGGGCTTGTGGAACTCGTCGCGATAGTTGCGGTCGTACGCGGTGAGCGGCACGCCCAGTTCCTCCTCGCGGGCGAATCCCGCGCGGGCCTGCTCCGGCGTCGGATGCGCCTGAAGCGAGAGCGGCCCCGCCGCCGCGAGCAGCTTCAGCAAAAAGGGCAGCCGAGGGCCCCGCGCCGCGAGGGCGGTGCCGAGCGCGCGCTCGGGCTCCGCGGCGATCCACGCGGCGAGGTCGCCGTGGCCGACGTCCGCGGCATCAGCCAGCCGAGCCGGGGAACCGGCGTGCGCACCCAGCCAGAGCTCCGCCTCGGGTGCGCCCGAGGGGGTCGTGCCGCGGAACTCCGCGATCAGACTGGTGCTGCCCCACGCGTAGTCCCGCGGAGTGTTGCCGATGGCCACAAACATCCTCGATGGTCCCTTCCCACACTTTGGGACAAAACTACCAACGGCTTCACCGCCCGACGGGCCGACCGTAGGCTCGGGGCATTCGACGACGCATTGGAGCAGTCATGACGTTCGAGCCGCTCGCGAGCGACTTCTATTCCTACGGGTCGCTCCTCAGCGACCAGGAGCGCGACGCCATCGCGAAGCTCCGCGCCTGGGCCGAAGCCGACGTGAAGCCGATCGCCGGCGAGTACTGGGACCGGGCCGAGTTCCCCATGCAGATCGTGAAGCCGCTCGCGGACCTCGGCGCCTACTCCTTCGCCTGGGACGAGACGAAGCCGTTCGAGAACTCGGCCGTCTTCCGCGGCTTCGTCGCGATGGAACTGGCTCGCGTCGACCCGTCGGTCGCCACGTTCGTCGGCGTCCAGAACGGCCTCGTCAACGGTTCGCTGTCGCTCTGCGGCTCGGCGGAGCAGCGCGCGGAGTGGATCCCGAAGTTCGCGAGCGGCGAGCTCATCGGCGCATTCGGCCTCACCGAGCCGCTCTCCGGCTCCGACTCCGCACAGGGCCTGCGCACGACCGCCGCGCGCGAGGGCGACTCCTGGGTGCTCAACGGTGCGAAGCGCTGGATCGGGAACGGCACCTTCTCCGACATCACCATCATCTGGGCGAAGGACGTCGAGGACGGCCAGGTGAAGGGCTTCATCGTGCCGACGACGACGCCGGGCTACACCGCGACGAAGATCGAAGGCAAGATCAGCCTGCGCTCCGTGCAGAACGCCGACATCGTGCTCGATGGCGTCGTCGTCCCGGAGTCGCTGCGACTGCAGCAGGCCGACTCGTTCCGCGACACGGCGAGCGTGCTGCGCCTCACGCGCGCCGAGGTCGCCTGGGCCGCCGTCGGCACGGCGATGGGCGCCTACGAGGCGGCCGTGAGGTACGCGGGCGAACGCGTGCAGTTCGGCAAGACCATCGGCTCGCACCAGCTCGTCCAAGACCTGCTCGTCAAGTGCCTCGGCAACATCACCGCCTCGCTCGGCATGGTGGTGCGGGTCTCGGAGATGCTCGATCGGGGCGAGCAGCGCGACGAGCACTCGGCGCTCGCCAAGGCCTACACCACCGCTCGCATGCGCGAGACGGTGGCCTGGGCCCGAGAAGCCGTCGGCGGCAACGGCATCGTGCTGGACTACGAGGTCGCCCGGTTCTTCGCCGATGCCGAGGCGCTCTACTCCTATGAGGGCACCCGCGAGATGAACACCCTCATCGTCGGGCGCAAGATCACCGGGAGCGCCGCGTTCGTCTGAGGACGCCGCTGCCGCACCGGCGGCGGTCGATCCCGCGGCAGCGCGATCGGCGTCACCGGACCGCGAGTCGTCCCGCGATAGCCTTGGTGCCATGTCCACCGGCCGTCGCAGCGCCCTGATCGGCGCGTACGCGACGTTCGCCCTGTTCACGGCGTTCGCCGGACAGTTCTGGCGCAACCTGCTCGGCTGGTGGGGCTTCGGCATCGTCACGGCGATCGTCGTCGCCGGCGCGGTCGCGCTCCTCGTCTCGACGCGGCCGTCGTGGACGTGGCGCCGCGTGCCGAAGTCCACGTTCGCGTTCCTGCTCATCGCGGCGCTCTCGATCACCTGGTCGGCCTATCCCGGCGCATCGGCGCTGGGGGTCACCGCGACGCTCGTCACGACGTTCGTCGCCGTCACCCTCACGCTCTGCCTGCCCTGGCCCGCGCTCGTGCGGACACTCGGCGGCGCGCTCAAGTGGATCCTCGCCCTGTCCCTCGCCTTCGAACTGTGGATCGCGCTCGTCGTGCGCGGGCCGCTGCTGCCGAACTTCCCCGACTTCGACCCCGACGGGGAGGTGCCGAAGGCGTTCTACTGGTCCAGGGGCCTGCTGCTCGGCGGCGGGCCGATCGAGGGCATCGTCGCGAACCGCAACCTCCTGGGCATGCTCGCGCTCCTCGGGCTCATCGTCTTCGGCGCGGCGCTCGCCGCGCGCAGCGTGCGCCGGGCGCCGGGGATCGGCTGGGTCGTGACCGCTGTCGTCGTGCTCGCGCTCACCCGGTCGGCGACCGTCATCCTCGTCGGCGTCGCCGTTGGCGTCGCGTTCGCCTTCGTGGTCTGGGCGCGTCGGGTCGGTCCCGCCCGGCGGCGCGGCGTGTACGCCGCGGCCGCCGGCGTGCTCGGGGCATCCGTGGCCCTGCTGCTCGTCTTCTGGAACGCGCTGCTCGACGCCTTCGGCAAGAGCGACGACCTCACGGGCCGCTTCGACATCTGGAACGCGGTCGCCTCGCTCGCGAGCGAGCGGCCGTGGTTCGGCTGGGGCTGGGTCAGCTACTGGCCGCCGTGGGAGGAGCCGTTCGCAGGGCTCGCCGTGCGCAACGGGGTGCAGTACCTGCAGGCGCACAACGCCTGGCTCGACGTCTGGATGCAGCTCGGCGTGCTCGGACTCATCGCGTTCGCCTCGATCGTCATCGGTGCCCTGTGGCG
>JAPSJU010000406.1 GCA_031178025.1 Agromyces sp.
CGCATCGGTTGCGCATACCAGTGGTCGACGCCGCGCGCGCACGTACACGGCGTCGCGACGATCTCACCGGTGTCACCGACGCGGAACATCTCGCGGTGGAGCACCGGCGTCCTCCGTTTGCGTGGCATGATCCCAACCCCCTCCGACGAGCGCACCGTGCGCCTTCATCGGAGAGACGCCTCCGGATCACGATCATGACGCGGACCGGCCCGCGCGGATGCCCCCATTCCGGGTGGCGTCGGCGGCGCAGTCCAGATTCCTACGACGGCCGGCCCCGCCGGACCGCGGCTCGTGCCGTCCTCGGACGAAGCCGTCGACGGCTGATCAGAGTGCGCCCGGGTCCACGCTGAAGGTGTCGCAGGCGCCGGCGCCCTGCTCGTACCCGGTTTCGAACCAGCGCATGCGCTGCTCGCTCGTTCCGTGCGTGAAGGTGTGCGGGTCCACCTGCCCCTGCGTCGCCTCCTGGATGCGATCGTCGCCGACCGCGGCGGCCGCGTCGAGCGCCTGCGCGTATTGCTCACGAGTCACGGGCTGGAGGAACGGCACGCCGCTCGCATCCTCGGTTCGCGAGGCGGCGGCGACCCAGGAGCCCGCGAAGCAGTCGGCCTGCAGTTCGACGCGCACCGCGTTCGAGGTCGGTCCGGTCTGGCCGTCCTGGGACTGGGAGAGGATCCCGGTGATGTTCTGCACGTGGTGACCCCACTCGTGGGCGACGACGTACATCTCGGCCAGCGGACCGCCGCTCGCACCGAGCCGGCTCTCCAGCTGGTCGTAGAAGCTCGTGTCGATGTAGATGGTCTGGTCGGGCGGGCAGTAGAAGGGCCCCGTCGCCGATGACGCGTTGCCGCAGCCGGTCGACACCGCCTGGTCGAAGAGCACCAGGTCCTGCGGCCCGGTGTAGTCGAGCCCGATCTCCGGGCCGGCCGCCTGCCAGTAGTCCTCGAGCGACGCCGCAGCACCCTTCATCCGGCAGTCGATGCGTTCGTTGGCATCCTGGCCCGTCTGGCATTCCTCGAGCGCCGTATCGGACCCGGCGGGCTGGCCGCCGCCTCCCCCTGCGAGCCCCGAGAGGTCGACGCCGAGGAACTGCGAGAGGAGGAACAGCGCGACGACGCCGAGCCCACCGCCGACGGCGATGCCCGTCGTGCGTCCGCGCTTGGAGGTCTTGCCACCGCCGATGTCGGCGTTCGGGTTGAACGTCATCGTTCGAAGCTACTCGGCGGGGCCGTCTCCGTCATGGCCCTTGCGGAGATCGTCGCCGACCACTTCCGATCCGTATTCGCCGGGCTCACGGGCGAAGCGATCGGTGGCCCGGATGAGCGCATCGAGGATTCCGGGCTCGTCGAACGCGTGCCCGGCGTCGCCGACGATGTGCAGCTCGGCCTCGGGCCATGCCCGGCTCAGCTCCCAGGCCGTCATCACGGGCGTGCACATGTCGTACCTGCCCTGGACGATGACGGCGGGGATGTGCGCGAGCCGGCTCGCGTCGCGGATGAGCTGACCCTCCTCCCACCATCCGCCGTGGCGGAAGTAGTGGTTCTCGATACGGGCGAACGCCGTCGCGTACTGGGGCTCGGTGAAGGTCGAGATCGTGTCGGCCTGCGGGAGGAGCGTGATCGTCGAGGCCTCCCAGCGCGACCAGGCGATCGCCGCGGCCTCGTGCACCTCCGGGTTCGGGTCGGCGAGGAGACGGCCGTACGCCTCGATGAGGTGCCCGCGCTCGAGCAACGGGATCGGCGCGATGAAGTCCTCCCACAGGTCGGGGAACACGGCAGCCGCGCCGCCCTCGTAGAACCAGTCGAGTTCCTCGCGACGCAGCGTGAAGATGCCGCGCAGCACGAGCTCGCTGACACGCTCCGGATGCGTCTGCGCATAGGCCAGCCCGAGGGCGCT
>JAPSJU010000407.1 GCA_031178025.1 Agromyces sp.
TGGCGTCGCGCCTCGGCAGCGGCCTCGGCGGCGGCGGCGGGCGTCAGCCAGTTGAACAGCACGCCGTCGGCCTTCTCGGCCGCAAGCCGGCGCATCCGCGGACCGAGTGCACCGACGACGAGGCGCGCCTCGGTGGCGGTGCGCAGGCTCGCGAGGCCGCGCGCGATCACGTCGAGCGGATGGCGTGCCGCGCCGGAGCCGACGCCGAGCGTCGTCCGCTCGACGGGCAGCCCGTCGAGCACGAGCGACTCCGCCGGCCGGCGATCGAGCGGGATGACGCCGGTCGCGAGGCCGAGCGATCGCGTGACGGATGCCGCCTCGCGAAGTCCGTGGAGCGGGTCGCCGCCCGGCACGTCGTTGAGCCACAGGGCCGCGTACCCGAGCGCCTCGATGCGCGGTGCGAGCACCCGCAGCGTCGCGCTCGGCGTCGTGCCGGGCAGGCCGATGGAGACGGCGGCGCGCATCGACTCAGTCCGCGTAGGAGCCCACGAGACGCACGGCCCCGCCGTCGACGCCCTTCGCGCCCTGCTCCCAGCCGACGGCTGAAGCGGTCGGAACCGGGGCGCCCACCGTCACCGTTCCTGCCTGCCAGGCGGGCAGGCCGAGCGCGCCCAGCTCGGCGACGACCTCGCGCGCGGCATCCGCCGCGACGATCGCGAAGAAGCCGACGCCGAGGTTCCACGTGCCCTCGGAGCTCTCGAGCGAGGTGCCGGCCATCTCGCTCAGCACCCGGAAGACGGGCGCCGGCGACCAGCTCGAACGGTCGAGCTCGACCCAGGAGCCGCGCGGCAGCACGCGCGCGAGGTTCGCGGCGATGCCGCCACCCGTCACGTGGGAGAGCGAGTGGACGGAGGCGCCGACCCGCTCGTTCGCGAGGAGCTGCACGAGCGGGCCCGAGTAGAGCCGCGTCGGTTCGAGGAGCGCCTCGCCCCACGTCGTGCCGAGTTCGGCGGAGGCATCCGCGTACCCGATGCCCGCGGTGCGCAGGATGTGGCGCACGAGGGAGAAGCCGTTGGAGTGCAGGCCGCTCGAGGCGATCGCGATGACGGCGTCGCCATCGGTCACGCGCTCGGCGCCGAGCAGGCGGTCGGCCTCGACCACGCCGACGGCGGCGCCCGCGACGTCGTAGTCGTCGGCGCCCATCAGGCCGGGGTGCTCCGCGGTCTCGCCACCGACCAGTGCGGTGCCGGTGTCGGCGCACGCGCGGGCGATGCCGGTGACGATCGTGGCGATGCGATCGGGCACGACCTTGCCGCACGCGATGTAGTCGGTCATGAACAGCGGCGTGGCGCCGACGACCACGATGTCGTCGACGACCATGCCGACCAGGTCCTGGCCGATGGTGTCGTGCTTGTCGAGCGCCTGCGCGATCGCGATCTTCGTGCCGACGCCGTCGGTCGAGGTCGCGAGGAGCGGTCGCGCGTACTGCTTCGCGAATGAGAGGTCGAAGAGGCCCGCGAAGCCGCCGACGCCGCCGAGCACGTTCGGGCCGTGCGTGGCGGCGACCGCCTCCTTCATGAGTTCGACGGCGAGATCGCCGGCGCGCGTGTCGACTCCGGCTGCGGCGTAGGACGAGTTCGCGGTCACCTGTCAAGCCTACTCGCGGCCCGCGCGCCGCACCGTGCCCGCCGGGGGGCGCGGGACTAAACTTGCGACATGCACGCGGGTGGAACACCGTCGTGGGTGATTCGCGAGAACGCGAGTCGCTCGGTCCTCCTCGCCCTCTACCTCCGTGAGGTGCTCGGCATCGCTTCCCCCGTCGAGCTGCCCAGGCTCCGCGACGTCGGCGCCACCGGGGAGCGCCTCGAGATCGACCAGCACGACCTGCTCGAACGGCAGTGGCGGGCCTGGTGGGCGATGACCGTCGAGCCCGAGGCGCATCCGTC